>NZ_RZSJ01000004.1:0-44533 GCF_003998025.1 Mesorhizobium sp. M8A.F.Ca.ET.021.01.1.1 | reverse complement strand
GTCGCGGACGGATGGTGGCTCATGTTCGACTGGATTCAACGTTTCGGCCCAGTCGAACTGCAACTTTGGCATGAGGATGATGGCTGACCAACGTGATTTTCCACCCCTGAAGCCAGGGATTTTTCTGCGCGATCGCGTGCTACGCAAGCCGGGCTCTCGCATCACGCAGGAAGCTCTGGCCGATGCGCTCGATGTCTCTCGCTTCACGGTGAACCAGATCATAAACGGACACCGTGCCATCACTGCTGACATGGCAGTTCGGCTCGCCTTCGTACTCGGCACCTCGCCTGACCTATGGCTGAACATGCAAAAGCGAGTCGATCTTTTCGACGCGTATCGCAGGCTTGCGGCGAAGGCACCGAAGCTGGTCAAACTTCGCATGGAAGAAGCCGATCCGCTCTCCAGCGATGACTGAGGCCTAGTTCGGATCACGACCTCTGTTGGGGTTAGTTAAACTCTTTGCCCTAGTTTGCAGCCAGATTGCCTATCCCGGCGGGTCGCCATGCTGACATTGTGGCCAATTAATGAGGCCGGGAAAGGGCCCGATGGGTGCTTAAACCAATCATTCGCAGCCAATTTTCCAATGACCGAAATTGGGGCCGCGAGCGGACTGGGGCCTCGCGCGTCATGCCAGCCCGCTCCGCCCCTTGTCGGAGTGTATAATGAGCTTCCGGTTGGCCTTTCAGCGACGATCTCGCGGTGGCTTATCCGCTTTCTGAAGCTCAATCATGACCGGCGCGCGGCCCAAGACCGCCACGCTGAAGTGATGCACGGGCCGTAATCCCCCGATTTTACTTACTGACGACTTGAAGAATCACGCGCATTCGTGCCTACCGGGCGCGGCTTGCGGATAGATTTTTCTGTGGGGGATCTTCACAGGTGAAAGCAAGACGGCCTCAGTGCTACCTGCAGAGTGCCGACAGCAACATGATGATATGGGCGATACTACGCTGAATCGCTTAGGAGTATCCGCAAGCCACCCCCATGACAGTCGTATCCCTTAAACTGGAGCTGTATCGGAAAGCTGAGGACATCACCGACCTTGCAAAAATTCTCGGTCTGAAGCCTGCTCACATCTCCTATGCGCTTTACCATTTGCCACTGGCCGACAGATACGAAGAATTCACGGTCCCTAAAAAGACAGGTGGCGTCCGGACGATCAAAGCACCCCATAAAACGCTGAAAGCGGTCCAGAAGCGGCTCGCGAAGGACTTGCTAGAAATCGAACAGGTTCTGGAACAGTCACGCGTAAAGAAGACAAATTGCATTCTCGCGCACGGCTTTAAGAAGAAGCTCTCCATCATGACAAATGGGGAGAATCATCGCAAACGACGCTACGTGTTCAACGTGGACTTGAAGGACTTTTTCCCTACGATCAATTTTGGCCGGGTGCGCGGTTTCTTTATTAAGCATAAGGACTTCGAGTTAAAGCCCGGTGTCGCAACTGTGCTCGCGCAGATCGCCTGCCATGACAACGAGTTACCCCAAGGAAGTCCATGCTCGCCGGTCATCTCTAACCTCATAGCTAGCGTTATGGATATCCGGCTTAACGAATTGGCGCATCGGCACAATTGCACTTATACCCGGTATGCAGACGACATCACATTCTCGTCCAGCGAGAAGATTTTTGCGCCAGCAATTGGACGGCGAAACGTAAGCAGCATCAACTTGTGGGAAGCTGGAACCAGCCTCGCTAAGATAATAAAAAAGGCTGGGTTCAAGGTCAATCCAGCCAAGACCCGTATGCAACTGGATTACTCTCGGCAGGAAGTGACCGGCGTCGTCGTCAATCAGAAGGTGAACGTTCCGGCCAGCTACTACGCAGAAGCCGCTGCCATGTGCCATCACCTTTTCATGGATGGGGAGTGCTTCGTTAAAATCGGGGGCGTCAAGCAGCCGCTGCCGCGCCGGAAACTGCGCGGGCGACTCGCCTATATTTACCAGGTCCGCGGTAGAGGCCCGCTCGCCAAAGCGGCGCCTGAGGATCAAGAGGAAAAGCCGAAAGGTAGCAGACTTTGGGCGAGTTCTAAACTCTTCGAGAGGTTCGTGGACTACGTCGACCTCTATGGCATCGAACGGCCGGTCGTGCTCTGCGAGGGAGTCACGGACAACATCTACATCAAATCTGCCATCCAAGCCCTTGCATCCGTCTACCCCACGCTCGCGAGCCCAGCCGGCGAACTGAAAATCAAGTTGTTTAAGTATACGAAAACATCGGCGGCACTGCAGCAATTGAGCGGCGGGGCCGGTGAGCTGGGAAAGCTGGCTAACACATACCCAAGCCGCATCAGGAAGTTCAAAAGTGGCGGGCAACACCCACTAATTATAATCGCTGACTCCGATGAGGGGTCGAAAAAGCTCTTCGCTGCTGTCGAATCCAAGACCGGGAAAAAGGTGGACGGTTCGCAGACCTGGTACCATATGGGGGCAAATCTTTACGTTGTGCCCATCCCTAAGATCGGAAATAAAGATACCGATATCGAGCGGCTTTTCGACGTTGCGCTTTTAAAAACGATCTACGACGGCAAGACGTTCGATAAGACCAATGCGGAGAAAGACGGCACCAAATTTTACGGGAAGAAAGTGTTCGCGACGAAGGTAGTCGCCGCAAATAAGGCAACTGTGGATTTTGATGGTTTCAAGCCGTTGCTCGCGACTATCGCGGAAGTCATCGATCACCATAAGACCACGGTCGTCTCGCCTACGGTCGCCGCTGTGTCGACCTCAGCGGCGGCTGCTGGCGCACCTTAGTCGACTGAGAATATGTAGCACCCTGGTTGTAAGCAGCCCTAAGGCTGCTGCGTGTGCTTTCCGCCGTTATGCGCGGGTGTTGGCCTTCGAATTCGGGAAGTGGTCCACGTCCACTGACATGTTGGCTGCATCGCAACGCCGCGGTCTTCGTGTAAAAGTCCCGTTTCACACTCTCGGACAGTTCGAGGGAATTTTGACATCTGCTTTTGGAAACCTGCATAAAAGCCCACAATGACTGACATGTGGGGCAAAGCTGCCGTCGAAATCGCCTCCGGTAGCCTAAGCCCGGCGGGTCAGCCATGCTCACATTGTGGCTAATTTAAACGGCGCGCCACGATCGCTGCTCGGAAGGCCGCTGATCGCCGGATGCAGGACAACCGTCCTCCAGCGTTTTCATTGCGTGTCTTCGATCCGAAATCCGACCTTCATCACGACCTGATAGTGCGCTACCGCGCCATCCTTGATATGACCTCGGATCTGATCGACTTCGAACCATTCGAGATTTCGCATCGTCTTCGAGGCCCGCACGATGGCGGTCTCGATCGCCTCGGTGACCGATACCGATGAACTGCCAATGAGGTCCACTTTTTTATAAACGTGGTTGCTCATATTATCCTCCCATTCGACGCAGGTTGTAATTTTGTTCCTGACACCTCGCGCCTGTGACTGATTCATGTGGATGAGGCACTTGCTTGTCTTCAGACACGAGGGAGTTGAGATTACGTAATAGCCTGCTGTTGTCAAACGTACCGAGCCACCGGCGGAATCGAAGTGTATTCCGCGAGTTGAACCACCTCGAGTTTGCCGGAGGCTATTGGCTGGGACATCATGATCAAAAGAGACATCCCTCGCGAGGCAATCGAGGCCGTGGTCCGAGGCGATGATCCGATGGTATCTGGCTGACCTATCTCGCAAAGGCTCATGGCGATGCTTGACCGTTTCAGAGTCTAGCCCATGTCCGTGGTCTATCCGGAGAGCCAAATCCGCCACTTTTCCGAAGAGCTGGCCAAATTGTTGGATCGGGAGGATGATCTCACGATCGCCTTCCTTACTCGCGAATTCAGAAAGCCGGAAACATCCGAACTCGTACGCCATGGCCTAGTGCGCCGGCTCTTTACCCTCAAGCATGCGATCCAGCGCACTTTCCAGATTCTGCCCCCACAGGAGACGGCCCCCACAGGCGACATGCTTATGGACGCGACGGGCCATTTGCAGACCTTCGTGATTAACGTCTTCGGCGCCATCGATAACCTGGCTCGCATCTGGTGCATGGAAGCGGATATCCGGAAGCCTAACGGAACCCCCCTGAAGCCGATGGCTATAGGCCTCACGCCCGGCCACGTTCCCGTCCGCGCGTCGCTGTCGCAGCCTTTCCAAGACTATCTGGCGAACGCCGACGCATGGTTCGACTATCTCGAAGACTATCGGCATGCTCTTGCGCACCGTATTCCGCTCTATATCCCGCCGCGCCAGCTCAACGACGAGGAGAGGGCTGAATTCGAGCGCCTGGAGCAGGATATCGCACAGGCGAAAAACGACTATGAGCGATACGGCGTGCTACGAGGCCAGCAGCAAAGCCTCGGCATCTTCAATCCGCTGATGATGCATTCCTTCAGCGAACAGGCTCGCCCCGTTTACCTGCACCCGCAGATGCTCTGCGATCTGTCAACTGTCGTCGAAATCGGCGAGCATATGCTGCACGAGATCGATGTTTTGCCACTCCCGTAGGCGCCAATACTGCAGTCGTTTGGCCAAATTAATTGCACCGATCTAGCCGCCGCTTTGCGCCCCAGATAAAATGGCGCGATTCGCTCGGGGCATGGGTTGAATGGGTAATTTCCTCTCGCTGGACGCGGTCTACGTCGCCTTCGTCTTCGTAGTGCCGGGCTACATCATCTCGTCGTTTCGGGCGCATTTCATCACAGGCCAGAGACTGGACGGACCGGACTATTTCGTCCGCCTCCTAACCCTGAGCGCCTTGAACTTCGCGCTGTCCGGGTGGGTGATCTATCTCGTCGTGAACTCCAGCAGCGATGCGAAGGTCCGGGCGCTAGCGTGGGGTTTCGTCCTACTCGCAGCCCCAGCCATCATCGGGTTCGCGAGCGGCGTCACATCGAAGGCCGGATGGCTCCGAAAAATGTACGGATGGTTCGGACTTTCCCCCATCCACGTAATCCCCACGGCGTGGGACTATCAGTTTTCCACGATGTGCGGCTCATGGGTATTTGTCATCCTTAAGAACGACACGACGTTCGCAGGCTACTGGAGCGACAGGTCGTTCGCCTCGTCGCGTCCAGACGAGCGCGACTTGCTGATCGAGCGCGTCTTTGAAGTAGGAGACAACGGGGCGTGGACTCCCACGAACAAGAGTGTTCTGATCTGTGCCAGCGAGATTCGAACCATCGAATTCACACCAGCCGAAAGGAACGGAAAATGACAGCCAAAGGCAACGCCAGTCGTCCTTCGACAGGAACATCCTCTTCGGAGAACAGGGGGTATCAGCCCCAGCGTGGCAGTGGTTCTCAAGGCACAGGATCGGTACAAGGAGGGTATCAAGGCCCGACAAGCCACAGTACTCCCTCGAATCCACCGAGCGGCGGGTCGAGCGGCGGCAAGAAGTAGGCGTAAGCGCGGATTGGGATCACGACGACCTTGCCAGGCTGCTGGCGCTCGAACATGTAAGCTGGCTCGAAGGCCGCCCCGGGTAGGCGTCGCCCCTTACGTCGTTACGCCTGAATGCTCGTAGGCAAAATACCTGGCCTCGCGCTTAAGCAGCGCTATCGCCCAACCTTCGGTCGAACCGCCCTGGGCCGCGCATCGCTTGATGCCGTAGTCGATTTCGGTAAGCACACCGGTGCCTTTATTGTGGAAATAGACCGGGTGTGGGACATCAATGGTTGGAGCCCTGGCGTAAAAGATTTCCACCCAATCGCCTTGCCCGGCTGGAGCCTCAAAGCCTTTAAGCTCGAAGGGGATAAGGCCGCCGATTGTCGATAGCGTCAAGCGAGTGCCTGCCACCTCGGCGCCGTCCTCGACGGTCCTGATTTCCGACGTATCGTGAACTTTGCCCCTCACGGACGTGTGGCTGTAATCGGCGCTGCTCGGCACCGATGGCCGGCGCCGACCTTGTGGGTCAAGCCTAAACCTTATCAGCAGGCGTTCCCAAAACGATAGCGGCCTTCCCCAAGGTGGAATCTCGGCTGGCATTCTCGTCCCCGTCCTGGCCCCGTGCAGCACGAATTTAGCGAAGAGGTTTTGATTCTGCGAATCTATTGCACCGTTGGGTGTCAGGACACTGTCAGTAACCCTCGAGCGCCCTAATATCGCCAAAATCGATGCGCGTTGCTGACCCCGCTCGGCGTCGCCGATGATCGTCCCACCTTGGTCTGCGTTTGCCCTCGGCTCGGCCTGTGGCCTAGGCGGCGGACCTGACGGATGCTGCGCTTACGCAAGTTGTACGGGTCACTGCTTCGATCGCGTCGACAGCTGCATTGGCCGTACAGTCCCAGCGACACTATTCGTTCGATTTGATGTCAGGATCTGGACGGCGGTATGCGAGCCTTTCTGGTAGTGATGGTTTCGGTGCTTTTGACTGCTCCAGCTTGCGCTGGTGGCACACTTACAGAGCAGATGCGGGAGAATCCGACCTGCCAACAATTCAATGACGGATGCAGCATCTGCAAAATCAGTGAGGGTGTCGCTTCATGCTCAAGTCCGGCGATCGCCTGCATCAAAACCGAGTGGCATTGCGCCGTCGATCCCTTGAAAACAGGCCAATCAGAAGGCCAGCAACGTCCTCTTCATTGATGGGGACCCTCCGAGCGGACAAGTTACTCGGGGATGGGATCAAACTGCAAGCCTTTAAGGGCCGCTCTGATCTGTAGCAGCGACCCCAAGCAGTTACTCAGCAACGATATGCAGCGCGGTCAACGTTTCAGGCGTAATCGTCCCTGTGACCTTGAGGTTGTAGTCCGATTGCAATTTCATAAGACCCGATCTCATCTCCGGGTTCATCGTGCCGTCCAACTCCCCCGTGTAGTAGCCGTACGCCAACATTGCGAATTGGACTTGGAGGACGATCTCCTTGAACCTGTACGCGTTCCCAGGAAGCGTCTTTAACGGCGTTGAAGCCGGCGGTGTAGTTGAGGGTGGTTGATACGCAGGTGCAGATGGTTGGTAGGTCGGCGATGAATACACCGGTGCCCTAGGCAAATAGATCGAGCCTCCTGCCGATGATCGGTGGCTGCTATGTGAACTATGGCTGCTATGCGATCTATGGCCAGCCAAGGTGTATTTGTGATCGAGTTTGAAAATGTCGAATAGCGACTTTGACTTACCTCCCTCACTTGGAGGTGTTAGCGGCATAGCGATGCTTTCAACCGGCATAAAACCGGCAGCTAGCAGAGATGGGATCGCGAAAATCCGCTTCTTCATGCGACACCAAACCTCCCATACCCATGCACCCTTGGGTGCCATTCGAAAAAGCCGCCGCACTTGCTTCTAAGACTGCAGTCGGCGCAGCCTTTGACGTACGCTCGTTTCCAGTCTGAGATCGTCGATGGTGCGAATGCTCGGTACTCAGCCGGAACGGTGCACAGCGGGAAATTATAGAGCTCGGTGTTGATGCCGCGGCTAATGGAGAAATCCAGCGCCCTACCTACCAAGTCGAAGCCCTGCGAACTGTCGAAAAACAGCGAATCCCAGTTCTGCCGGCCATAGCCGATATTTTCGAGCTGCATGATTGCCCAGGTGTCGATAAATGGTAGGGCGACCGCCACGAACTTTGCCAAGTCCAGCAGCCCGGGTGCGTTGGGCTTAATCAGCACCGTCCGCAACTCGATTTTTGCTCCAGCCTCGCAAAGGATGGAAAGGTTCTTCCTGACCCGATCGAAGGCTCCTGGCTTTCCGACGATGTGATCGTGGATGGCACCAACGCTCGAGTAGACGGGAACCCCCCACAGAATCCGGCTCAAATCCAAATCGCGAAGCTTCGCGAGATCAGCGCGATCAAAATGCTGGGCGTTGGTCAGGATGTGAAAGTCGATGTCGCGCCGCCGCTCCATGGTCTCCCGCAAGAATTCGAACAGCTCCGATTTGAAAAGCGTAGGCTCTCCACCTGACAGGCCTATTGTTGAATTCTCCGGGGCCAGAAACACGGCCGTCTCGAAAAACGGAAACATGTCGACGTGATGCTTTTTCGGCGGCTGCGAGCACATTACGCATAGTTGGTCGCAACGTTCAGTGATCAAAAGCGTGTTGTGCTGGGAATTCGCCCGAATTAGCCGATGTGCTATTTTTCGCGATGGCACGACGAACACGATATCGCCGTCAACTTCGGATGGATCGACCCCAAACACGCGAAGATTGCCAGTCGCCCCGGTAAAGAGCGCGTTTTCTCCGTCGGCAGTTTCCAATGCTGCATCGAGATAATCGAAATTGCCTGGTGGTCCAGGCATTCCTTCGAACGACCGCAACCGAACCACATATGGATCAACAGCGTCAGCATCGACTTTCAGCCGGAGCGGGATCATGCATGCACCGGGATCATGTGATCCCCCCAAGAGGGTACTCGAGCCCATTTGGCTACCGACTTTAGCGCAGGCTCATCGCGTCGACGGATGACTTCAACGATCTTGTCGAAGAGGGACATGTGTCGCTGGCAGAACCAAGTATCGGTACGAGCTAGGTCAATTCGCCCATCCCTCGATAGGTCATCGACAACGTCTGTCCCGCAGAACGGTTGATAGACGCAATGGATGCAGTCTGGGTCGAAGTTGTTGAGCGAGGCGTGGTTGAGCAACTGCACCTTGGCCTGGTCTATGCCGGTCGTCACCGTGCCGACCGACAGATCGACGCGCCCAATGCGCGAGAGCATCCTGGCTTCGTCGGTCGGGTAAAGCTGCCCGTCGTGATCGATAACGATATAGTCTGACGCGAAGAAATTGGGATTGCGTAGGTCGACATGGTCGTCCGCTCCTGATCTCAGGAACCGTCTTAGGCATTGGCTAAAATAGTATTCCTCGACATAGCGTCCCGTGCGGTGGTTCCGACCAATCAGGTAGTCGATGAAGCTGGAATGGAGCGTGTTCCACTTGGCTATCGAACGCGGATCGCTTCTTCGGCGACGGGCAAACCCTTGGTGGTTGATAGGCCTCAAATAGATGGTTTGCATCCCGAAGCTCTCGAAATTGCTGACCAGCTCCTCGAAGTCTGGCGGCTCATCAACGTCGAGTGTCGGCAGGGCCGATACCTTGCCCGGTCCAAGGCGCTGCACAGCCTCGGTTAGGTTTCTAAAGAACGCGTCGGTTGCCAGATCATCATGGGTGCGCTGGCGTTGATGGGTGCCTCGATCTCCATCTAACGATGTACTGACAAAGGTGTCCTCTTGGTCAAGGAAGGCCCATTCTCGATCACCCAAGCGTTGTAAATTCGTGCAGACGACAAATTGGCTGCCTGGAAACCTCGTGCGGACGAACGAGCGAACCTGTTCAAGCAGATCAATCCGCAGCAAAGGCTCGCCGCCCTGAAACTCGACCTTGATCTGCGAACCCTTCATCGCTCCGATGAAGCTGAGCGTCGCAGTCAGCGATTCGTCGGTCCAGTCGAAACCTGGTGCTGTTTCAGGCGCTCGTGAAACCTGACAATAGCCACACGTCAAATTGCAGCGCAGTGTTGGAACAAGAATGACGTACGAAAGCTCCTTTTGCGTTGCCTGCCGTTGTGTCCATCGATAGGTAAACGCTGTCCAGTCGGGATCGCCTTCCCGTTCGAAAGCATGACCGTTTCCACGAAGAAAGGACTGATCAGCAGGCGACAATTCTCCGTTGGCATACCGTTCGAGAAATGACCGATCGCTGAAGAAGAACCCGCCGGCATCGTCAGCGAACAGAAATTCTCCGTCGCCAGACTCGCGAAACTTAAGCGGCCAAACCGTCATTTCGCAGTCACCGCGTCGATCAGGGCTCGCCGAAGCGGCAGTGTCTCAGCGTAGATTTTCTCTCGATAAACCGCATGGAGCACGTTCTTCCGCAAGTCGTCTAAATCGTCGACGGTGACAGAGGCGATCTCGATGCCAGCGGCGGTAGCCCTGAAGCGGAGAGCCGGATACTGAGTTTGAACGCGAAGCAGTGCGCCTTCCACGAAACTTCGAAAGCTCTGTGGAATGTCGATTGTAGGTTGCTCCAGAACGCGATCATCCACCCCTTGGAACCCCTCTCCCGACCCGACGGCCAATATACTGGAAATTTTCGCCTTGAACATCGGACCGTGTTTCACTGTTCCCAACGTAGCAAGCGTGCCTGAGGCCTTACCTCGCAGGGGGTGCAGATGAGAATCCGAGCGATGGCTCGCTTGGCGGCCGTGACGCTTACGGTGGCGTTCGGCACTCCGTGCCTTGCGCAGCAGACCTTTGGGGGAAATGACTGCACCGAAGATTGTTCTGGCCACAAGGCGGGCTACGACTGGGCCCAGCAAAACCAGATTACCGACGACAGTGATTGCAGTTCAAATAGCCAATCGTTCAATGAGGGCTGTCAGACGTACGTGGAAGATCCTTCTCGGGGTTCGGACGAGGACGATCAAGGCGAAGAGATTGACGACTGAGTTGTCACTGGCCGGAGGCTGACCCAGCGGCCGCGTGGCGTCACCGTGTTCACGCGGGTGTGCCAGGCGCGAATTCGTGAAACTCAATCTTCGCAACGATTTCCGTCATCGCGTAGTGGACAAACTGCTGCCCAAGATCTGTCAGCTGATAGGGTTCAACCTCGTCAAATGCCGACTTTGCAGTGCGCGGCGCCTGTCCCGGCCTTGATTTGTTGGCTGGAGGTTTCCGTAGAAAATTCCCTGCATAGTCCGTCTGTCGAACTTGCCGGATAACCCCGCCTGTACTTAGGTCGCGAACCAGCATCTTGAACAAATCTGCTTCCGCAGAATCTTCCCTGACCTCAGGTTTCGATAGGTTGTCCCAAATTCCACCGCGTGTGATGCCCGGATTACGGTAGATTTCCCCGATCACTTCGAAATGGAAATCTGAATACAAATTGATCCAATCGATAAACAGACGGACGACATCGTCGGATGTTGTCTTAGCCGCTGCGGCGTTGGCAAGGATATTCCGAATCCTCTGCCGCTTGTATTCAGTGTCGATCGACGACCAATTGCGGAACGCCTTTTTCATGAGAGCCTGGTATTCCGGGGACTCTATGCGCTCCTTTACCTTCTCGTCATTCATATCGAGACGCGCGACGATCTCCGCTATCGTTTTTCCCTTCTCGCGAAGTTCGTCCTCGAGCATCTGCAGCCATTGCCGCAGAATGTTGGTGACCTCCTCTTGTTCGTTTTCGGACCAGTAGCCGACGCCCGCCGAGATCAGGCCCCCTACAAATGGAATGGCTCCGGCGATTGCATTGATGGCCGCACGCGCAGCCTTCTTCTTGCTGTCTGGATCCAGTTCCTCTTTGTCGATTTTGTTTATTTCCATCGGAGCAACGCCAAATCAGCGCTATGCGCGAGTCGAACTGCCGGACAAACTCGATTGCCCTGGCTCCTCGAATTTTTTCAACGCCACGAATGCGAATGTTTCTTGATGCCGTCGTGCTCCGTCAAACCATTCGCAAATGGCCTCTCCAGTCATGCCTTTGCCCGTGTAGATCATTTTCTTTCCACCCGTGCGGTGCGCGACTTCGTCGCCGATGGTGAAATCGTCCTCAGTCATCTTAGCCTCCACGTGTCGAATCGCTGCGTCTCGCTGCGTCAGCCTGCGCTCACGCAGCATGCCTCGCTACCGAATATGAAAGGTCTCCCCGCAATTCACAGTCTCAATCACGGAAGCGCGGGCACCATCGTGGCTCGCTACCTCCCGGCGGTAGGCATTTGGTTAGGGCCTCACTTTAACCCCAGGTTCTGAGTCACAACCTTAAAGGACTCGAATGCAAGTCGAGCTTTGATCAACGAAACGGCAGGCATAAGCCCCTGCACGAGCGGTTCCAAGTCCGCCTTCGTAACGGTGCAAATCGGACCGACAATCACCTCACGTAAAACCAGGTCTTTGTCGAACGGCAAGAAGTAGACATTGTGCGTCGGGTCGCGATTCTCCAGCCTCGTCCAGACGCGATATTCTTCCTCGTACCGCCAATCAGGTCCTTTTATGAACAAGAGAGGCTGAATGTCACTTTCTTGAGGCTTGCGCGAGAGATCAATCTCGGGGCGGTCCTGTGAGTACGTCACTGTGCTTGCAATCTGGTCGGACACATCGAAACCGAGGCAGATTCCCCTGTGGCGATCTGCGTAGTGGCTCCACATCACCGCATTCGTCCAATCAGGTGAAAAGCAGAGCAAGCCGAATTTCCTACCCATTTCGTCGCGCCAATTCTCCCAACGCCGGCGCTCTCGGCTGTCATTCAACCTCGGCGCTCGAAGATCGAAGGGGTCATTGAGATCCTTAATCTCTGCGATCTTCAGACGACGATGCTCAATGTCTTGAAGGGCGTAAGCGGCATGCGTGAAGTGGTAAAGACGCATAGTTTCTAGTCCCGCTTAATCTTGGCAGAAAAATCCAAACAATCATGAGCCCGGTTGCAGTCATCGTGTCAAATTTTTCCGAGAAGCGTTTGCAACGGATTCCGGACACGCGAGGCAGGGCTCTTGAATTTCTTGAATGCCGCGGCATAAAATGCGTCCATACCGTTAAGCGGGTCGGCTCCGCGGTCGGCGCGTAACGCCAACTCCTGGAGAACGGCGAGGTTGACACGCGGCTGGATCTTTCGGGTGTCGATCCAATCGTCATCTGGCAGCGTGTAATCGATGTGCATGTGACCGTCCAACCAACGCCTTAAGCCGGCGAAATTTGGATCGTTTGCATAGCGAATGGCGTCAACGCTGAGACCGGCAATTACATCAGCAATCTGAAGCGTGGGATTGTCGATCGAAGTGCCGAATCGGATCGGCTGCGCAAGGTTGGCCTTTAGTGTCCTCGGGTTTTGGCCATCATTGATCGGAATTGCTTCTGTTCTGCCGACAAAGCCATTAAATGCGTCAACCATAGCTCCAAGAGGCTTTGACTCGTCGCATAAGACGTCCAGCCTAGCGTGGCGATGCCCCCAGCCGGTCAATAGCAAGCTCCACAAAGCTGTGGCCGTGAGGTCGAGGGTCCACTTACCAACAGGGTTCTCATCCTCCTGAAGGTGGGTAGACTCCTCCGCAATTTTCGCAGCAAAACCCTTCGCAAACCGCAGCACACAGTTCACAACGATGTGCGCATGATTTCCTTGGTGACTGCCGTCGAAAAGTGCGGGTGCGTCTTCCGGTTTGAAGCTGCGCATAAAGGTTTGGAGCTCGGTCGCAATTTGATGCACCGGCTGCCCGTTTGCGTACATTATCCGGTGGAGCGCGTTCATGACGAAGCGGTGAAGATTGTAGCGGTAAAAAAGGGCGCTGTTTTCCGCGAGAACAGGCTCGAAAATATATTCGTAAGCCTTTCCGCCGAGATTGAGCCGCTTGTCGCAGATCATCACCATGGCACGCCCTCGAAGCCGCGTTGCCAAGCCCTGAGCAATTTCGATCCAGTTCTTTCGTTTGCGCAAAAGCCCGGCTTTTAGCTCGGGTGACTGGACTTTGTATTTTGCTCGCATCTCTTCGACAATCACCTTGCCCTCGTCAGCCGTGAGGTCGATCGCCGCATATGCGAAAATGGTTTGGTCTTCATCCAGCAATTTTGGTCCGGTAAAGCCGGCTTCGTCGCAAGAGATCAGAGCTGGGGGCTTTAGCAAGGAGGCCGACTCATCGTTAGGTTATTCCGCCGCTTGAGCGGCATTCGAAAGCGCTTGCCGAGCCTCTTCCGGATCGAGGCCAAATTTGGAAAAGAAGCTTTGATTTCTTAGCTCGGCATCCCGAAAAACCTTCTGATAGCTCAAAACTCTGATCGAAGCGCGATGTTTTGGCGAGGAACCGCAACACCCATGCCGTCCCGGCAGTTGGTGTTTGGGCGACGCTGCGTTCAAACCACTTCCTTGCGCCAGCACTCAGATCGTATGCAACGATGCATCCGAAGGGTGTCTGACTGTCAATTTCCGAGACAATTTCACCTTCAATATCTTGCCCCAATCGCTGATGCAGTTCTTGTTTGTTTACGCTAGGCCTCGTTTGGATCTGTATTTGGATACAGCGGGCGATGCCGTTCCTCTGGGGTCTTCCAAGATCGAAAGAATTCAAGTGGATCTTGAGTACCCAAGAAGTCTCGCGCAAGCTTCAGCCGTTCCAGTACGGCACCTCTATCATCATCGGGTAACTCGTGGGCGCGCTGCTCCACTCCCACAAGGAAGCGCTCGACGCTCATTACGTGCGACCATTGCTGGATGACCTTGCCCAAGTGGTCTTTGCTGTCCTGAATTGACTGTTCAACGCGACGACGATCCTCCTCCCTGCGCCGCCGTTCTTCAGCTGCCTCTCTTTCGATGCGCTGGATTTCTGCCTGCCGGTCGGCTTCCTCAAGCTTGCCAACCATATCGACAGCCGCCTCCTCAACTGACTGCACAATCGACTTCACCGACGGGCGAAGCGATTTCTGCTTTGTCTCCTGCCAGTCTGAGGACCATGTAACCCGCCAATAGGGAGAGTACGCTATCAGCCTCAACCTGCCTGTGGGCAGTGTTCTGGTAGTGGTCCACGTGTAGTCGCGTGAACGCACCGGCGGGACATAATCGGCATCCCGAATGTATTTGCCATTGACGTGGCGCATCAGGACTTCCTCGGACATTTCAACGACCGAAACTCCGATGGCCACGCTGCCAATGTAGACGACCGTCGGTCTGTTCGGGGACCAGAGACCGCTATGGTAGTAGGGATTGCGCTCCTTGCTGCGGACCTCGCGTTCGTCAGGAGTCGTTCCGTGCAAATGCTCGTCAGGTGGGGCAATGACGACCCTGTGTCCGACGGAACCGAAGGCATTGAAAAGGTCATTGGCGAAATCGAGCGCCTTATCGAGACAAGCTTTGGATGTCGTGACGTCAACCAGAAGCTTCTTGAACGGCCTTAGATACGCTCCCTCGTCCACAGGCCTGCTGTTCTCGAAATGCTCTTTGGCCCCACGGATCAAACCATGAACCTTGGTCCTAGGAATGCGTACCGGGGTGTCCAATCGGCGCCGAGGCGGTAGCCGCAGCTTTGGTGGCATCGGTAGCTCGCCATCCTTCGACCAAGAGGTCTGATCTCCGGGTCGAGCTTCCGGCAATGGGTCTGCCTTGGGAGCCTTTCCGACAGCAAGCTTCGACCAATATCCACGCTCAGGTCGAGGAACGTTCAGAACGGTGCAGACGCGAGCCAAATAGCTGCCTGAAACCTCGAACCGCTGGGCGACTTTCGTCATGGGCTCGGACCAGACCAGCCGGTACAGCTCTTCTCTCGATATCACGTCAGCTTCTCCTCCAGGGACTTAGGCGCCGTTGTCTCGGACCGCATTTAGGGAGGAGCCCTTAAAACATAAACCAGCGTTTATGTTTGACGAGGCACCATGAAATATGTCGGCTACTACAGAGTTTCCACCAAGAAGCAGTCGCGCTCTGGGCTCGGCTTAGAGGCTCAGCAGCAGATGGTCCGCCAGTTTGCCGCGACTCATGGGGCGCTGGTCGCTGAGTTCGTTGATGTGGAATCAGGTAGGAACGATGAAAGATCTGAACTGGCAAAAGCGATGATTGCGTCGAAAAAGGCGGGAGCATCGCTATTGATCGCGCGCCTGGACCGCTTTTCACGACGCGTCAGCTTCATTGCGACCATGATGGAGAGAGGCGTTCAGCTTGTCGTCGCTGAAATGCCCCATGCGACCGACTTCCAGCTACATATTTTTGCAGCCCTTGCCCAGGAGGAACGACGGCTGATATCCGAGCGTACAAAAGCTGCACTCGCCCAGGCTAAACGAAGAGGGACAGTGCTTGGCCGAAACGGAAAGGTCTTGGCGGAAGCTAACCGCCAAAGCGCCGTTGCCTTTGCTAGGCACATGGAACAGTTCTTGCCTTCCGGATGGCCGGTGATGTCATACTCAGAGATAGCTCGCCGATTGAATGAAATCGGCGCCAAAAGTCCAACTGGCAAGCAGTTCCATTGTCAGACGGTTAGGAGCTTTGTCACCCGGCTAGCGGGTAGCTACGCGCACGAGACCGTTCGACACTCTCGTGCTGACGCAGTCTCTTCTGCACGTTGTACTGAGGCTCAAGTAACTAGAGCCCCGTCCAAAACCGACTGACGAACTGTTGCATGTCAGCCTGTTTTGATGGAGGTAACAGGCTGGAATATGTGCGTTTAGCATTCTCCCCCAAGAGCATCCAAATTCATTGCCGTTCTGATTGGATTTCCCTAGATGGCTCGCTAAGCACTCTTTGTTCCGCCATTGATTTTAACCACTTGGACAAAGCGTCGCCCTTCGGGCTGCCCCACCCAGTCACCAAGTCGTAACGCCGACCAGCCTTGTAGCCGCGTACTTTCGCGACAGAATTGTCGCCTTTAACAACGTCGTTGCAGACTAGGGAGCCAAGCGCCTTCTTCGAGTCCGGCGCTGGACGATACAGGCTTGGTGTAAAGTAGCCCACTGTCTTATCCTTCAGGGACGAGTTGATTTGGCAAATCACTGCGGCCCAAAGTGGTGTTGCGGTGCTTGTCCCCCCTGAAATCCACGGCGCGCCACCGAAAACTGTGAAATACCCTGTTTCACGGGCCGCGTTTGCACTCACATCGGGGACGCACCGGCCCCCTCCTCCCTCTCTAGCCGATGTCGGCAGGCTTATGTCCACATCCTGCCAAGTAGGCCGTGGCGTCAAAGCACTAATGCCACCGCCCGTACTGCCGCCTCCGGTTTCGCGTATCCCTGTCCCCTCGGTCCAGCCGCGCTCAACCCCGTCGCGCTTGGACAGGATAGTGCCCCCTACGCCTAAAACGTATGGGCTAGCAGCAGGGAAATGAACGTGCGCACGACCGTCCTGAATCTGATCGCCGGCTCCGTCATCGCCAGAGCACACACACACTGTAGTACCAAGCAACGCGGCCTCCTGGAGACATTCGTTGATTTCTCGAACCGCCTGCTCCGTCCATACTTTTGCGCCTTCAGCGCATCCCCAACTGATAGAGAGAACGCTAGGTCTATTTTCCGAGTCGTGAATTGCGGCATCGAGTGCGTCGATCCACCCCTTTTCAGTAAAGCTACTAAAATATATCGCGATCGTGGCTCCCGGGCAGCTTCCGGCAATCATTTCCACGTCGACCATCACCTCACTCACTTCACCAGGGTCGTCTCTATGCTCCTCTAGTATTTGCCCCGCATCGACGATCTTCACTATCGGATACGTGGTCAAGTGCGTTAATTCACAGAACATTTTTAGGTCGCTTTCGACGAACTTGCCCCCAAACTCCAGCAAGCCGATAGTCTGACCTGAGCAATTCCTGTCAGCAAAACCATAGAACGGCAAAATCTCGTTTGGAAGGAACCAAGGGCGATCTTCAGGGCTCGGAATAGGACGATGTTCTTTGGCCGTAACGGCGCGATATGCCATTTGTCGGCTATCAAGCCCAAACACAGCAACCACAATGTTATGAAGTTCGGCGGGAATGGACAGCTCTCCACTGCGTATGCGAAAGCTCGCTCTGCTGTCAGAAGCCTCCCAAAGTGATACCCGGAAGAGGGCCGCCACAAACCGAGCATCCCCCTTTGCTTTTACGGCTCGTGTTCCGAGGTCCGACGAAACTACTTCGATGTTCGCCGCTCGCAGTACACCTTCAACCAGCGCAATATCGGCCGCCGCCGCCCCACACTTCTGACGAAGGCCTTCAAGAGTGTACCTTACGTCACCATTGTTGACATCAGGAAGAGGGTTTTGACGTCGCAGCTTGATTGTTAATTCGATCGAAGAGCCAGGCGGGGTTTTCTCCAGCATGGTTGTTCCGGCTCGCCGGAACCGGCGTGAGCCTTCCAAGCGCGTCCAGGTTTGCTTCACTCCCCGACTCCGACCGTTGACTGTTCCGAATTGGTACCTCGCCTAATACAATGACTTGCTATTGCTTTCCACCCTGTTCGTAGTTCATAGTGTTGTAGAGAAGTCGAAAAGGGCATTGATATGCGTGTCATCCTTTCGAGCACCCCCTATGTCGACTATGGAAGCTGGCTGTCCGAATCTCGTGTTCCGCGCACGATCGGATATATTCCAATTGGTCTGTTATCGCTCGCTTCAGTCCTTAGGGACCAGAACCATACGGTTAGCCTGTTTCGCGTAAGCGCTTTTTGGGAAGAACACTGGCTCCACGAAGGGCCAATAGGTGCTAATTATGAACGCGCTGCTGACGCTATTCTTATAGAGAGCCCGGATCTGGTTGGGTTCTCGACCGAATACTATACATTTCACCATGTTGCGAAAATTGCTGCGGAGATCAAAAGGAGAAGCCCGCGGACTGTGGTCATTTTAGGAGGCCCTCAGGCGACCGCGACTCCCGAAGCTACATTGAAGCTATTTCCGCAGTTTGATCTCATCGTTCGAGGCGAGTCGGAAGTTACGCTTCTAGATCTAGTTGACGCGCTTGAGTCCGATCGGCCCCTTGCGGACGTTCCGGGTCTGTGCATTAGGACCGATGGAACGTTGGTGCGTACAGCATCTAGAAGGTTGATTGACTCTCTGGACACTCTGCCGGTCCCCGCATTTGATCTGGTTCCAATTGCAGCTACTGATCTTGTGTCTATCGAAGCGGGGAGGGGTTGCCCTTTCAGCTGCGCTTTTTGTTCGACCAATAATTTTTGGCACCGCCGTTACAGGATCAAATCGCCAGCTCGGCTATGTGATGAGCTCGAGCACCTGCAACAAACGTATGGGGTCACAAATTTCTCGCTGATTCACGACTGCTTAACCGCCAATCGTCGCGAGGTAGTAGCACTTTGTGATGAAATCACCCGTCGGCAGCTTGCGATAAGTTGGGGGTGCTCCTCCAGGACGGATACGATGGACGTCGAACTTGCAGAGTTGATGGCCGCTGCAGGATTCACCAACGTTTATTTTGGCCTTGAGTCGGGCGATCCTGATACTCAGAAAGCCATTAAAAAGAATTTGGATCTGGATGCTTCGTTTTCTCTGATCCGCCAATTGAGAGCGCGCGGTGTACAAGTTACCACGCCTTTCATGGTTGGATTTCCTGGCGAGACATATCCTGCCGTAAAACATACGTTTTCTGCAATAAATAGAGCACTTATGGAAGATGTATTTCTCGCTCAGATCTTTGCGACGGCCCCGTATGGGGACACCCCCATGCTCGAGAGCTATACGGGAGAACTGTCTTTTTCCGGCCACTTTATTGATGTCTCCCAGTCAGCGTCGGAGGTTGCTATTCGTGACGAGCTGATGAGGGAAAACCCTTCCGTGTTCTCTGGCCACTTTCGATACCAGACGTCCGGGATTGGCCATCTAATCGAGGGAGCGGACCAGTTCTTTCCGCTGATGAATGAGTATCGGTATACGTATACCGCCCTTAACCAACTGTCAGACGATCCACTGTACGTCTTCGAGAAATGGTCCGAGTGGCTCCGGCGCAGCGACCGGACAAATAGCAAGCTCGCTTCATTTCGGCACTATGGAACGTTCGAAGAGTTTCAAGCATTTCTGCACCATTTGATCGCTTTTCGTTCGGATGAGAGTCCGTTTTTGACCGACTTATTTGACTATGAGAATACACGTCTTCGTCTTACGCAAGGTACGAGTTTCCGCGAGACCCATAACCCCCACCTTATCGGAGAGGATACTGGACCGCGAATTAGGCTTGCACCGGCGATCGTGCTTAAGCGGTATACCCATGATATTTTGGCGATTATCGAGCAAATGCGTCGACAAGATGCGCCCCCATCTGCGGTACCGTTCGATGGTACGATAGCACTCGCAATTCGGGATGGGCGGCTAACTGTATACCAATCAACAGGGTTCGCCGCCGAAGTACTGGCATATAGCGCGGACTCTCTGCCTATTGAAGATCTTGTGTACCGCGTTTCCTCCCGACAGAGCGTTGCCGGAGAGGATGCGGTCGCTTCGATTCGCGCCAACTGTCTTGAAACAATAACTAGCCTCGAAAGCACCGGCCTTATTCATGTCGATTGATGTCTAGGGCTACGCCATTGCCACGGTAGCGACCAAATGCATATCTCGCTCGTCACAACATTGAGCTACGCACACCACTTTGGTTGCGAGCAGAGAAGCAACATCGTGCGCGAATATCCATTTCCGCTTGGTTTGTTGACGCTAGCCGGTGTTGTAAAGTCCCTCGGTCACACCGTGGATTTGGTCGACCTAAATCTAGAAGCGACCGAGTGTGGTATGGGCGCGCGTGGGCTTTACCAGATCCTCGCTGGACGTGTTTTGTCGTCAAGCCCGGATGTAATTGGGTTTACGACTATGTGTGATTCTTACCATCACACGTTACGCATCGCAGAAGAATTAAAGAAGATGACGAACGTTCCGATAGTTTTGGGAGGCCCTCAAGCTACCGCGGTGGATATAGCTACCCTTAATGGATTCCCTGCTATTGACTTTATTGTGAGAGGCGAAGGCGAGGTCGCTTTTCCTGAACTTCTGTTAGCGCTTGATAGCGGGACATCTTTCGAAGATGTGCGCAGCGCGACATTTCGCGAGAACGGTGTTTGCACCAGGGCAATGGATGCGCCACTCTTGTTGAATCTAGATGATCAACCTCTCCCCGACTTCAGCTATTATGCCTTTCTCGACCGACAGGTACATTTCCTGCCCATAGAGGCTGGCCGAGGCTGCCCATTCAAATGTGATTTCTGTTCGACAGCTCTATTTTTCAATCGAACTTATCGACTGAAAGGAGCCGCGAGACTCGAAGCGGAGATGGCATCTCTCGAATCTCTGTTTGGTGGCGGCCGCACGTTTCGATTTGTGCACGACATGCTAACTGTTAACCGGAATCTGGTCGGTCGGATGTGTGAAGGGCTGGCAACTTTGAGCCCCAAACGAGTGTGGAGTTCATCTGCTCGTATTGATTGCGTCAGACCGCCAATGTTACAAACCATGGTCAACGCGGGTTGCAATGAGATTTACTTTGGCATTGAGACCGGTTCGGCTTCCTTACAGAAACGAATTAAGAAGAACCTTCGTCTGGATGCGGTGCAGTTACGCGTTGCGGAAGCGGTCGAGCTCGGAATGACTGTTACATGCTCGTTCATGGCAGGCTTTCCCGACGAGACGGTGGATGATCTTAACGAGTCATTGGGCCTTATTATCGCGCTTATCAAGACACACCGCTCGCGCATCGCCGTACAGATGCACCTACTTGCGCCCTACGTAGGAACTGAACTGTACGAGAGATACAAAGACGAACTGCAATTTGATGGTTACTCATCGGATCAGACTGGTCAGCCAGTGAGCGATGCTGACGTTGACATGATCAAGCGGCATCCAGAGCTGTTCTCGAATTTCTACTATGTTGAAGGGCGGGCTATGGCCCGGTCCCAGATCGTTGGCGTAGACACCTTCGTTTACCTGGTTCTAGGTCGTTTCCCCTTAACTATCTCGGCTCTCCAGTCGTCCGGGCATACGCCATTTCAGATTTTTCGCTTGTGGCAGGCCGCGGCACTTTCGGAGAACGAGCCTTCGGCCATTTCTGCCATCAACACCAATATAGACGTTGTTGTTGATGCCATACGAAGAATGCTCAATCGTGTGTCGAACCCGACACGGGCAGTCGCCAGGCAACTGTTCTTATATGAATGCGCATTTGTGGACTTAGCCGGCGCGCATCCGAGCCAAGGGACGGCGGAGACCCCAACCCCCGTGCGTGCTTGCATTTCCTTGAACATAGACATCGAAAGGGCATGGGAAGCTGTATGCGATGACAAATTGCCGGAAGTGCTTCCACTAGGTGAGTATCGCCGCTATTGCTTGG
Organism: Mesorhizobium sp. M8A.F.Ca.ET.021.01.1.1; assembly: GCF_003998025.1. NCBI lineage: Bacteria > Pseudomonadati > Pseudomonadota > Alphaproteobacteria > Hyphomicrobiales > Phyllobacteriaceae > Mesorhizobium > Mesorhizobium sp. M8A.F.Ca.ET.021.01.1.1. Next base: position 22,867 of record NZ_RZSJ01000004.1, on the reverse strand, counting down.
TATTTGACAGAGTTACCGGATCTGGTAGATGTATTCAGGTCTCTGCCTTTGCTAGTTCTATCATCCGCTTTTTGGATCGAGGGATGTCCTTTGGGGAGGCGCTGCCCGAGATCGCACGGATAACTGGCTTGGGAGATTCGAGCGCCAGGAGCGCAGCGATAGGTCTGATAGACGTACTTTACGGAAATGATATCGTAACCGACGAAGAGGTGCGATGGACGAACCTGACCGCTGAGAGCTTGCGCACTTCGTCAATTGAGGAGGAAAGATATGGCGTCTAGTCCAAAAAAAGATCCGCATCGGATTTCGACAGTCCATGATGCACGATCCACCCGAGAATTGAGGGCCGCGATACTGAAGTCTCAGGCTCTTTCTGATGATTTAGCGAACGCCGTCGCCGACGTTTTCGAACGTCATAACGTGCGCTTTGGAGATGACAAGATAGTCAGTCTTGAGCCTGTGGTAACAACGAAGGTAGCCGATCATTTGCTGTCTCCGATGGTAGCAGGCACCAACTTGGTGGCACATACGGACGATCCAACTGCAGCGGTGCATGTCGTGGAAACGCGATCCGTGGCACGGAACTACGCTGTTACGGCAAGCGCCTGGACAGGCTAAATTGTCAATGTTTCGAGTGTCCTTTGATGAGCCAGGAGATACTGGATTCTCTACCGTATGTTCATGATCTCATCGCGGATTGGCGCTCAATTCGTGATGAGATGAACTTGGTATCAGCCCGGGAATACGGTCCGGCGACCGCAACTTATCTATATCGTCCTGGGGGCTGGCAAGTTGCCAATCTGTGCACTTTCTATGCGTGGAACGGCAGCTTGCGTGAAGTGTGCCCAATCACCACAAAGTTGGTTAGCGCTTTTCCTGGTGTTGTGAATGCAAAATTTTCGAGAATGAACCCCAGGACTCGGGTACAACCGCACAGCGGTGTGCAAGCATATGCCTACCCGGTATCGCGACTTCACCTCGGTCTTAGAGTTCCACCGAACTGCGGGATTTGCGTGGGCGACCAGACTTTTCATTGGTCCGAAGGCGAATGTTTTATCTTCGATGACTCAGTCGAACACTACGCTTGGAACCTCTCGGACGAGGTTCGTTCGATCCTAATCGTCGATTTCAAAGCCCCTTACTTTGACTCGTAGGCATCAGTCGTGCCAGTTCAATCAGGGCTTGCTGGCTGGAATTGGCGGCCGCACTACCTCGTCGTCCAACCCAACGGATTTCCGGTAGCGTTTGATGTTGGCCTCGCGGTTGGCAAGAGCACGCTGAGTGGCCGGAGAGAGGGCATTTTGCTCGTTCTCTACGCGGGCTTCGGACCCATAGCCTACGCCTGCCGAAAACGAGACGCATAACATGACCACTGCTACAGCAGATGTGATCGCGGATCGCCCACCTTTTGACACCAAGTATACACATACACCTCCAACAAGTGCAAGAATCGCCGGAAGAACAGTGCCGACCGCAGACTCACGACTCAAACTCGTTACAAAACCCACCGTCACGCCGAGCACTGAGAACGGAAAGGCGAAGAAAAGCGCTTGACCCAGGGCAACCTTGTTACCTTGTTGCCATTTTGTGAAAAGACCGACCGTATAAAACAGCAACGCAATAACGGCAGCAGAGAAGATGAAGCTCCCGAGAGCGACAAATAACATTATTGCGGCCGAAGACGCAGCTGCGTGGCCATAATCAATCATCGTTCACCCGGGGTACAAGGATTGCCAGTCCGACCCGATGTCGCCGGGCCTAGTAAGTAGATCATAGCGCTTCGGGACATACGCTTCACACAATTTACCAGCACAAGTAGGTATAACTGCCACACAATTTTTAAGTGCAGCTATTTCGTCGTCGGTCATGAGAATATCGTGATCCAACTTGGCCTGCAAAGACGCACATTGCTGAAGCCGGGCTTCTTCCGTATTCTTGGCTAATGGATCATTTTGTGCCTGAGCGACAACAAGTGTGCAGATCAAAATTGCTAGCGCGCCTATGTGTAGCGGTTTCACTGAATCACCGTGGGGCCGTAAATATCTTGTTCACACACGAGTCATTATAGGACTGCTAGTAGCTTAGCGTGCTGACATGCACGAATCAAGCAAAGCTGCACTCGCCCAGGCTAAGCGCAGGGGTACGATTCTAGGACGAAACTGCAAAGTGTTAGCGCAAGCTAACCGCCAAAGTGCCGATGCCTTCGCTGCGCACATTGAAAGGTTCCTGCCTCCCGATTGGCGGGTCATGATGTCCTATTCAGAAGTAGCTCGGATGTTGAATGACCTCGGCGCCGTCAGCCCAACCGGCAAGAGGTTCCACGCTCAAACAGTGAACAGTTTCGCCGCTCGCCTACTCATCAGCCGGAATCATAAAAATGTTTGACCTTATCGTGCCGCCGCAGTCCGTCCGGTCGATAAGGCTTCAGGACGTTGTATTGAAGCACCTCTGCCAGTGTGAACCTATCCAGGACTGACTGATGAAGGGTCGCGTCAGTTGGTATGTTTCTGACGAATGGTGCCACTAACCGGAAGACTGTGCCCTGTCGTTCGTCATGCTGTGGGCCTGCCGCGTCCGGAAAGACATTCAGCCAATCGTCATCGCAAAGAAGCCCTGCAGCCTTTGCAGCATCGACCACCCATTTCAGTGATGTGTCCGAAAGCCTGGAGTCATTCTCTTGATAGCTGCCGCCGACATCAGAGTGATCGCCCGCGAACCATACCTGTTGAAAGCGATTTGTACCGCTTTCATCGACATCGTTTGGATCGCCTTTCATGCCCCAGAGCACCCTATTGAAATCCTTGCGGTTCTCATCGATCGACAGCGCGTGCCTCGCATATGGAACCCTTGGAGACAGCCGCCAATCGTAGAAGCGCATCCGAAATTCGGTCCATTGGATCGTTTTTTAGAAAGCTGAAACCGGGCAAAGCCCCTGGCATTTTGATGTGGTCGAACAGGTAGCAAATTGCAGCGGCTGCGACCGCTAGACCGAGAAAAATCGCCGACCAGGCCGTGAAAGACAGCCAGAAAAGCGATAGAGCCGCTGCCAAAACGCCAACCATCAAAGCACCCGCAGCGATCATCCCTGCAATAGCGACAGGGCTAGCGAGAGACGCGACGGTGTCAAACACACCAATGGAATGTGGCACCGCATTGGACTGCCTTTGATCGTCGGATTTGAATTTGTCCGAAACCTCAAAGCGATCAAATCGCGCTGTTTCAGCCGTGCCGACTGCCGTTCCGTGGCTGTCTGAGGATTCCGGGAGTTGGTGAACTGATAGACCTGTTTGACCGCTTCGCTTGCGATCTTCAGCGGCGAAGCCTCGTCAAGAAGGAGCCGGCAGCTTGTTGTGTCGGCACACCACAAAACATCAACACGCCGCCTAAAGCGCGAACCGTGTAAGCGCCGCGGCTAATATCTTGTCACCCGGTCGCCACAGCCGAATGATGGCTCCATAGCACTGGAGCATATTCCGTGTCAGTCCAAGGCCGGTTGCCTGGCTGACTAGGTTATGGAGAGGGCTGTAGAACCGGGAGAAAAATTGCCGTCGATCGGTTCCGGACCAATGCCAGGGTCGTAAAAGTGAGCTGCAGCGAAGGATTGACCTTAGAATCCGGGCCGCATGTGGTAGCCCGATAAAGCTTGTAGATGTTGCTCCTATTCTCGTCGAAGAACACACCGCTGCGTTGGCCAGTGCCGTCCGAAAAGATGACGATATTCCGGGACACGAATCATCCTCCAAGAAGGATAAACAGTCTCACGGCGGTCACAAACGTCGAACCCCTCATCCTACGCATCCACCGAACTATTTCGGCTTTGCGGAAGAAATGTGTGAAGCGAAGCGTACCCCTCTACCTGGCCCTCGAAGGTCCCAGTTTCCAATCCCGTCGGGTGCGCCAATAAAATCAGCTAATTAGTTCGAATTTGGTGATAGGTAGGCGGTTCGTCCCACTCACAGCCTATCGGTCTTCCAGATTTTGTCGATCTCGCTATAAGATCGGGGGATAGGAGGTAGTGCATGGCCAGACGCATCTACACGTTCGGGTATGAGGGCCTGAGCATTGAACGCTTTATCGAGAGGCTGCAATCAGCGCGTATCAATCTGGTCGTTGACGTGCGTGCGACGCCGCTGTCTCGCAAACGCGGCTTCTCGAAAGTGGCATTTGGGGAGGCTCTAAGCGCAGTCGGAATTGCCTACGTACACGCCAAGGCTATGGGGTGCCCAAAGGCCGTTCGGGACCGATACAAGCGAGATGGGAGCTGGTCGATCTACACAGCGAGCTTCCTCCAGTACCTAGGCGGCCAAGAGCCAGCTGTCGCTGAAGTGGCTGAGATCACTCAGTCGAAAAATACGTGCCTGGTGTGTTTCGAAGCAGACTACAGATTCTGCCATCGGACATACGTGGCGAGGGCTGCTGCCCGGAAAACGGGATCTTCTATAGCCCACCTTACAGATCAAACAGAGATCGTTGAGCCGTTTGGAGTTGCCGCTTAGGCGGGTATAAGAGGCTGACGATCAGCCACTGATCGGGAAACCTGTGAATCGTGCCCATTAGGAACATGAGATCCGCCGCTGGCAGATCGCGCTCTAGCTTGGCTCGAAAAGGTGGCTCCCAATCTTTGCCGTACTGTTTGCGGCAATTCCAATAGAGGGCGCCAATTTCCCAATCGACGATCTTGTGCCGATACTCGGCGTCGATGCCTGCGGCGATGCATCGATAGCGATAGTGAAAATCGTAGGGCAGTTTGCGAAGGGTCTTGATCGCTGGCGCGTCCGCATCATCGAATAACCCTGCCTGGTGCTGGTGTTGCAAGAGTTTTTTCTGCTCCTGAGGGGTCCAGCCCGGATTTGCCGTCGGGGCGATGTCGAGCGCGACTATCTTCGACGGCCTCAGAAGCGCAAGGGTGTTCCCGCCGGCCTGACGGGCCCTCTCTACCGCAGCGAAATCGCCAAGGATCGGGACTTTGTCGATCCACGTCCACCGGTCGGCCCACCCATGCTTGGTTGAAAGCGGAGCTTGAGCCCGCCGAATTGTGTCAACCTTAATGTGGTGGCTCTCTGGGCGGTTGTCATCTCTCGCTCGTTCGATCGTAGCTTCGATGATTTGCCACTTCTTGAATTGTTGGTCATCCTTGATCAATCGGAACGGAACTGGGAACAGCCTGATTAAGGAGGCCGGTTCCTCCATCCCGGCCACGCATGACGTCTCAGAATACTTGCTGCTTGGCGACGGATACGTTTTGCATAGTACAAGGATCTTGGCGGTTCTCGTCACCATCGTTAGGCGCTCCCTAGCAAAGGGTTTCACACGCAACCCCATCGCCGTCCCGATCCAACTTCCCGCCCCATGAGCAGTTCTGCAAGTACCACTGAGCCTCGTCGCAAGAGCTGATCTGCTTGCACGTACGCCGTGGTTCGCATGAATAGCCGCTCTGCGCGACCAGCTTGCGGTTGACGATCCCGAGGGGCTTGCTTTTCGGTGTAGCGTCATCTGCATGCTCAGCGCGCCAGTCCCACGGCGCCTGGAAGTTGCCGACCCAAATGCCGACCTTCGCCGCTTCCGCCTTGGCCTGCAGCGCAGCATAGGCACCGTTGCTGTAGCGAGGCCAATCGAGCGCCTGGCCGTGCTCGACCATCCACGCCGCCACGCTGGCGCCGTCGGCGCGCCGGCAGTCGCCGACGAAACGGTGATAGCGATCCCAAGTCACGAACGTGCATTGCACCGGCCACGAAGCCGCCAGGAAGCTATCCAGCGCTTTCGCCGATCGTCGACCGCATGGGTATTCGAAGCCCTTGGCGTCGTCGCAGTATTGCTTGCTCTCCGGCGCGTCGATGCCGTTGAAGCGGACGCGCTGGCCGTGGATCTCGATCGTGTCGCCGTCGATGACTGAGGCGACGCCGGCGATTGACTCCGGCGACTGTCCAATCCTGCGCGACACGTTCAGGTCGGGGGCGCCTTCAATGTGCTGCCCAACGAATTGCACGACGAAGGCTGCCGTCGCCGCCACCGTGACGAAGATAAGCCGCTTCGGAATGCTCGCTAGCAGACGCGCACGCCGCCGCTGCGCCCCGCGTCGTTTGCGCCATTGATCGGACTGGTTGTCGTAGCGAGATCGATCCATCGCAGACCCTAAGCCGACCAGCCTGGCCAAGTGCTGTCGATCATCGGCGCTCCATTGCAATAGAAGTCGTCAACGAACCGCCCGGTGGCCTTGTCCCGGCATCGCCACATTAGCGCATAGTTTTGTCCGTAGAATTGGTCCCAGGCTACACCATACGCCGTGGGAGGCGGGCGGTAATATCCGCCGCCGCCGTTGTTGGCGGCTACAGCAACCGCCGCACCACCTACCGCAGCCACCGCTATTCCGGTCGCTACAGCATTGTCGGCTTGTACAAGCCGCATGCATTTGTCTGCCGTTGCGCCGCGACGGACTAGCAGAGCGGCTACTCTTGTTCGGTATTGCTCGTCATTGCTGGAGGCCAAAACATGGCACAACGCCACGGTATTCATCGCCGTTAGATCACTGTCGGAAACAACAGGATTCGTTGAGCAGCCGGCCAGAAAAAGCGCGGCACTCGCTAGAACTTCCAGTTTTCTCATTTGATTTCCCCCGAGCAACTAAATGCGGCAGCTTTGCCACGGGAGTCCAGAGTTTTTCTTCACGTACGCGTGTGGAAGGTTAAGCAGCCGTGGCCGTGTGAGCCTTGATTCGGCTGAGTTCTCGGAACACTGAGCACCACAGACGGAAATCGGTTAGCCGAGTTTTGGGAGGCCGGCGTCACGCTTTGGAGAACAACGCGACACCGGCCAAGCGGACAATCAGATCCGCCGCCAGTCCTGAATCCCCGATTCGCCGGCGCGACGTTATGGTGTTATCGCGGAAGCGCGCACCGACTTTTGCGTATGGCCGGGTTGCCTATTTGGCCTTCCGCTTAGCCGGAGCTTTCTTCGGAGGCGCTGCTTTCCGCCCCAGCCCAATCGATTTCGCCAAAGCAGAACGCTGGGCGGCATAGTTCGGGGCGACCATCGGATAATCGCGCGCCAGGCCCCACTTTTCACGGTACGCTTCCGGCGTGAGGTTGTAGTGGGTCATCAGATGCCGCTTTAACGATTTGAACTGCTTCCCATCCTCAATGCAGATGATGTAATCGGGAAACACCGATTTCTTGGGATTGACCGCCGGCGTGAGAACCGGCTTTTCGGGCTCTACCGGTTGTCCGACCTTTGACAAAGAGAGGTTCACGCTTTGGATAAGATCCGGCAGTGACGCAACCGGTACTGGATTATTGCTGACGTAAGCTGAAACGATATCTGCGGTTAGTTCGATCAGGTTGCTGGACTCGTCGGCCAATGGGGTTCTCCTTTAAAGAATTAGCCTTCCTAGCTTTTGGCGACAGGCTAATCAACGGCGGGCCGGCCTTCGAGATCACCTCGCACAAATCCACTCCAACATTCCCGCGCCTCGTTTTCCGACGAGCACGTTGGGAATGCCCGACAAGACCTCACCAATCTGATTGACCGTAACTTGCGAAACGCGGGCATTAGCTGGACCAGAACGCTCGGCCAAAATCCACCCCGTTGAACCACATCGACAAAATGCGAGGAGCGTCGGGTGTTCGCCATCCCATCGATAGAAGTATCGCTGCGCCGATTGGATGGATGCGAGCGCGTATGCAAGCTCTTCTCCACCCTTCAGGCAGTTATCAAATTCGTGCCCTGCTTTTCGAAGCTGTTCTGCTGTCGTGATCGGAGCGAGAGCACCAACCTGCTCAAACGGAGGGTTGGGGAACGGCATGAGACTGAATAGGTTTGCCAGAATTGCAGGCGGTTGGCGACCCTGAACAATGGCGCGAACCAGTCGCTGCTCATCGTGCATGGGTGACAGCCGTGCGATCACCCACAGCAGCTCAACCAGCTCCGGGGCGGGTATTTTGCACTTCAGCAGCGAGCGGAGAACTCGGTTCGACACTGGCATCGTCGAGGCTGATGCCAGTGAAAGAATGTCGTCGTCCCGGAATTCCGTTGCCTGATATAAGAGGTTTGCCAACGGTCCAGCAGCCATCAGCGCTTGATGGATCGCCACGTAGATAGGTCTCGGCCAGGCGTACGGTCCCAATTTACCGAGTGTCGAGATCATGCCGGCAGGGCAGGAGCCGAACGCATCCGTGAGAATCTGGCGGGACTTAGCGAAGGTCAAGAACCGGTACGTTTCCACTGCATCGCTGATGAAATTTCCGTTTGCAGCAAGCCATGCATGCCAAGTGTGCCGCCGCGTATCTGATGCTAGCAGGTATTCGCATATGCGATCATTCGTCCATATCGACAGGACTTGAGCGCTGTCTTGCCGCGAAAGCAGGGCAATAATTGACTGGTCAGACCCACTACGGTCGAGCGGCAGGCTATTTTGATTGTGATGCATGGCGGCTATCTCCTGATAGCTTGCCTTCCGTATCGAACTCGCAGTCGGCAACGGCTTGGAAGAGGATCGTTTGGATTTAACCATCTTGGTCATCGGCGGGTCTGAACCGCTGGATAAAATATTGGCGCTTTTCTCGGCTCGTTCCGTCGGTGCGGAGGCTGCTTTGAGGTTGTATTGGGAGCACAGCGCTTCGACCTTGAGCCGAGGCAGGCGTGAAATTAATTTCATAATTTCAACTTGGAGGGTCGGGAGACCGCCTCCTCGAGCGGGGTGTTAGACGCACTAATCAAAGGCTTGTCGTGGTTCTGCACTGGCTAAGGCGTCTTATTTGACGTCTTGCAACTTGCAGCCAAGTCGCTTATATGCCGCCTATCCCTAGCAGGATGCGCCTACGCATCAACGCGAAGGAAACGCTCAGTTTGAGCGACCTCATCAAAGGAGTGGCGCTATGCCGAACAACTACCGACCCGACCAAATCAGCCTTAGCCGCGATCCGAACCTAAACAACTTCGTTTTCGATCCCGGCTCCCACGCCAATGCGCACAACACATCTATAGGACAGGGTATCTTCGAGTTGCTGACTTCTAGGCTAGGCGTCGCCGTGCTTATGGGTGCTGTGATCGCGGCTCCCTCGCGACCGCCGGTTATCGCTACAGAGCCATTTGTGCTTCGCCATGTTGGCACTGCTGGTTTCACCGACGAAATGAAGAAATATGCCGGCCGGCTAGTTCGGTGGATCATCGAGCATCTTGGCGGGCGGTGGGTTCGTCGCGGCGTTAAGGTAACCGTGACGTCGGCGTACGGTTCAGGATCGATCTATACGTTCCGATGAAATAGCCGACAGCGATATGTTCTTCAGCGGGGGCTCTGCCCCCGTTTTGGCTTCGGGCTTGCCCCGCCTTCTGACAACTTCTACCAGAGGCCGAAATAGCGCCCGAACCCGTATACAACTAGCAATGCTAGAAGCGCCAATATGCCCAAAGGCCCGCCAGCAGAGGCTTCAAATGCCTCACCGACCTTGATGGTAAAATAATTTCTTGCAGCTTGTTTCGGGTTTTTCATGGGCGCACCTCTCGCAAAAAGAAAAACGAGTGGTGCTGCTTGCTGCTTCGCAGTGTGGGGCAGTGCCGGGGATTTGCGCAAGAGGAAATTTTCAGCTGGTGTAAGCGCGGGTCCAGCCTCTGCGTTGTACTCGATTACAACCCGGTCGGAGGCGTGTTCGAGGTAGGAACTGGTATCCTCACGAATAGCATTTTGCCGTTGTCGAAAGGCGCCTGCTCAGGGATAGCGCCGTCCATCGGATGAAACTGATGGAGAACGGCAATGGACGCTCGTGTGATCAAAGCTCTGGCTTGCGAAAGCAGGCTCAAGATCCTCGACTTTCTCAACTGGCCCGAGCTGTATTTTCCCGATGTTCCCAACGCGCGAAAGACCGGCCTGACGAACAAGCTGATCTGCGGCCGGCTCGGAGTCACACAAGAATCGGTCAGCCTGCACATGGGTTGGCTAACGGAGGCCAAGTTGGTTTCCGCAACGAAGGTCGGAACGCGAGTTTTCTATACGCGCAATGAGCCGGGAATTGACGAGGCAGTCACTTCGCTATGCGAACTGCTTCAACGGGGCACCGATGCACGACCCAGTATCGGCGTCTAGAACTTCAGACCCTTACCCGACCCTGGCTTGATCTCGACGGTGACCTCCAGCTTCCAGTTGGCACAGCTCTGTTCGATCCGGAACTGCTCGCCCTCTGATGTCTTACCCTTGAACCGAAACGGCTCAGCGTCCTTGCACATCGGGTCGGAGATCACCTCCATTTCAGCAGGTCCGCCGAACCTGTTGACGAATTCCTGGGCGACCGTACGTAGCCCCATCCCCTCGCCGCCGAAGAAGCATTCTCCAAACACCATCGATTCGATCTTTTGATCGCCGTTGAATATGATCCATCCGCAGGCATTGTCGCCATCCTTGAGCGTCGCCTGCTTACCGTTGCCGTCGGGATCAAACACAGGAGCCCCCCATTTCACGGTCATCCCCTCGTCCTTCGCGTTCTTATCGATCTGGTCAGGGCTGTCTGAAACCGTGAACCCGCGAAACCTGCTGTCCGCGAACGCGCTAACCGGCATTGAGACGGCCATTGCGATTAAGACGGTTTGGGGGAGGTGACGACCGAGGGCTTTTAGGAACAGAGTGCTCATCCGTCGGCCCTCAGTAGTAATATCGCTTGTTTCGGAACAGGTACATCAGGATGTAGACCGGTATCCAGAGCCCACCGGATAGGATCACCAGTAGAATGTGAATCCAGTGGGGGAATCGCTTCACTGGACCGCCAAACCCTGATGCAGCCGCGGCTGCAGCTCCGCCGCCGGCATTCATGAAAACCTGCGGGCTGTTTCTCTGGCTCTTTAGCAACTCGATTTCCCGCATTTGGGGATCGAGGATTTCGCCACAGTGCTTGCATTTCTTGGATTTCGGATTGATCGGCTCCGCGCAATACGGGCAGTCGATCGTAGCGGCCGGCGAAACGGTCTCGTCCATTATTCCCCCAACAAGTCTGACACCCGAGGAGGTAAGCTCCTCAACCCATAATCATGGTCTTATATTACGTGGTTTCAGACAAGGGCAACTGATTGCTTTCTCCAAATGGAAGTGCAGTCATTGGTCGCCTGGAATTTACGGCGCTTGAGGGTAGAGAGGGGCATCTCACAGGATGACCTAGCGCTTAGCGCTGGCATTGAGCGTGCCTACGTGGGCCACTTAGAGAGGGCAGCGCGCAATCCGACGATTTTTACGCTGGAGAAGGTGGCGATAGCCCTCGATGTCCATATCGCGCAGCTATTTCGAGAGCCCGAATCTGATGAACAGGTGCCGACGACCTTGAAGGCGGGCCGAAAAAAGGCGCGATAGCTAAACCCATCCCACCGCTTGGGGCGGGATGGGTGGTCGTTTGGGCAATGATGCCTTAGCGCCCCTTCTTGAACCTGGCCCGGACCTGTTCCGACACGGTCGTCAATTGACTGTCGAACGTGCCTTCGACAGCGGCTTCTCGTGCCTTCTTAAGGGCGTCGACCACGCCAGCCATGTCGCTGCATGCAATCGCATGCTTGCCTTTGGCTAGCTCCAGAGGAACCTTGCCATACTTGATTGACAGCGTCGGCTTGCCGTCCAGATCGATGGTCCACCAGCGACCGCGGAATTTCCGGCCGACGTTCTCCGGCTCAGCCATATAAAGCTGATGGTCGATCTGCATGATCAGCCGTTGCCGACGCTTGGATGCCGGATCAGTCGGGGCCTGTTTCGGGGCTGCCACCAGCTTCAATCCTTCGAATGCCATTGCGATCTCCTTCCGTTGATGATCGACAACGGCGTCCCGTCAGATGGCTGAGAAGGTCAACAGGTCCCGCCTTTCCTTATCCAAAGCACGACACAATCCCAATGTCAGAGGAGGATAAGTGAATGGATTTACATGTTCTTCTATATAAACTGCGGTGTTATCCGAGCTCGCTGTGCGGCTGGAAGAAGAACGTGTAAATCCATTTAGTTATCCTTCTCCCAAAAATCCAATCACCATTTACCCCTAATTCCATCCAAAATACCCGAAATCATTCAAGGCGGCGTCTGCGATCTGCGATCTCTTCCATTTTTGCGTAGGAGAGCGGGGCGATCTGATACAGATATGTTTTGACACCACCCGTGGACGTCGTCCGCGATCGGGAAAGCGACAGTCCAGCCATCTTAACGATCGTCCGAAGCTGACTAATTGGCTTCTGCTCCAGATCAGCTCGAACGGGCTTACCAAACTGCGTTTCATACACCTGGGCATACTTTTCCATGCCCACCATAAAGTCGGTCAGATCGTTACCCCCGCATTCAGCGTCGAGGTTGAATTCTCCACGCGAGTACAAAGGTGTGGTCGCGAGGAGCTCCGCAACCAAATGCTCTTTGAGCGTTTGGTGCGGGAGGAGCGTAGCTCTCCGGAGATCTCCGGGTTCCGATTGAGAAGCCATCAAAAGTTTGACATCGAGGAACTTCCGATCGATCAACGCCTCGAAAAGCCTAACCCGTCTCCTGAACTTACCATTGTCATCGAGGGCGATCAGCTCCTCGGTGAGCGCCTGGCGATAGAAACGCTCAAGTACGGAACGGGTGTACGACGCGCGAAGCGCATCCTCGATCGGGTCATCCTCGTCGAGCGCCGCCCTAACTTCTTCGAATTCTTCGTCCGTCAGCGACCTGGCGTCCAACAGCCGACGAGCAGACTGCTCCCTGTGAAGTTCGCTACCGACCGTCCAAGCCAATGTGCCGGCTTCATAGACGGCATCATCTTGCTGGACATGTGCAATGTCCCACCCTTGCCTTCGCGCATACAGAATGAAATGACCCTTCAGGTTGTTCTTAGATGCGCGTTCGACTGAGAGAACGGACGCCGCTATTCGCAACAGAGGATCACTGTCCGGCTGATCGTGATATCTCACCACGCCTCGGGCATCATAGCCCTTTATCAGATGCCCCATCATTTCAAATGAGAGGGCATCTGCCGTCACCGAATCCAGATCAGTTTCGAAGGTAAATTTGGCGGGCGTGATGAAGACCCGCACTTCCTTCGGCGACCGCACACGAGCTAGCTGCTGATCACAATCCATATGCGTCAGGAGCAGCGGGTCGAACATGCCAAAAACAATATCGAAGCGATCGCATTCTCTCTTAAAGCTGAAATCGACACCGGTTCCTAGCGAAGGCGAAGCAAGAACAACCTGATATTTTGGTGCTTCTAGCTTCGGGTCGGCCAAGAAAGATTTGATCCGCTCATCCTCCCGTTGAACGGTCGTGGAGGTTATCGCGATCAGCACCACCTCTGGATTTTTTGCGAGGATCGACTTCTCCAGCTTTTCGATAAATCCGCGATTGTTTGCAGTGACAAAACACTTCTTCCCCTCCGCTATCGCGTTCTGAATTTCTCCAACGACCTGACGCTTCGTGGGCACCAAATGGATCGTTCCGCGCCCTTCCTTTCGAAACGTGTTTATGATCAGTCGGTTATTCCCGAGCTGATCTGGCTTTGAGCGCCATTCACATATTCGCCGGAACGAATTCCAGGACAGATCGGCATCCAGCGCGATCACGGACTTTGCACTGGATATCAGATGCATCAGCCTGTGCAGGATCGGCAAACGCTTTTCGGCCATTGTCGATGAGAGGAAGTGGGCGAGCACCTGCTCTGACTCATCGATTAAAATGTAGTCGTATGGTTTGTCGGTTTTGATCTTCATCAAGCTGTCGAGACAAATCCCGTAGCGATCCTGGCTTCGGTTCGATTCTCCTTCAGTCAGGTAACATTCGAGGCCGAGATCGTTGCACGTCGACCGTATCAGCGTGCGCCGATGGCCAATGAGCAAAATCCGACCCCTCTTTTGCGCAACTAGGTCCTTCAAACGCTCCGTTTTTCCGCTTCCCTTTGGGCTGCGAATGAACGTAGCCCCTGGCAAGAACTGGATCGGTCCGAGACGTTCCTCGTCGACAAACTCGATTCTGGCAGCGGAAAGGAAATCGTCCCCCTCCTCATGCGGAAAGAATTCGTCGAGGTCCGATTTCAGTTTTGGAAATTGCAGGATCGCACGGGCAGCCTTTTCAAAGCTGTAGAAGTCGTAGTGATCGTGATATCCGGTTGCCCAGAAGCTCTGAACGCAGGCGGAGCAACGTATCCCTTTCTGTCCTTGCTTGTTTTCGATGACGAATGCGCTTGCATGCTCGTCCTTGTGGAAAGGGCAATGAAGCGGCTCCGAGCGATTGAATTGTCGGAGAAATCCAGGAACGCCCTTTGCGCTGACCAGGACCTGGTCATCCTCGATGCACAGCTTCGACCTGGTCGATGCGACCCTGGGGAAGTCGGTATCCGATTGGTCTGCGTCGAGACCCTGTTCAATAAGGTCTTCGAGCAGCGCTGCAGGAATGCCCCCGTCAAGATAGATAGGCTCAGCGTTCCTGTTGCCAAAAAATATCCTAGCTTGGTCCACTGCATTGATATCGCTCCGAAATTTCAGAGCCAGCGACCGCGTTGCTGCTCGCATTTCTGCACCATTTTCGATCGTTCGCTCCAGTGCGAAACCAATCCTGAAGTGATGCTTCTCGGGTGTGTGGCTTGCAGTGGTATAGATGAACGTCGCATGCGCGGCGACGAACGGGTCCTCCACAGCTTGGTCAAGGGTCATCGTGCCATCGATGTCGATGGAAAGGACGTCGGACGCCTTGAAATTGCTATTGCTACGAGATCCGTTGAATTGAGCGCTGTACGCGTAGCCCTGCAAGATGTTGCCGAGTAGCCCTTTTACGTCGAGCTGATATGGCTCAAACCCAAACGCGAATGCTCCCTCGTCTTTCAGGACATTTTTGTCGACCAGACGGCGGTTGATCGACAAGCGCATCTTCCGCGTCAGCCAGCTAATTTCCTCTGGACGTCGAGCGGCTGAGCGATAACTCAGCGCATCAGCGTGGGCCTGCCGCCCGCGCTTTTGATGATTGGCAGTTTCGTCAAAGATTTCCATGAAATTCCCCTTTTGCTGCACAAGCTGACGGGGCTTCGCCCAACGAGAGCGAAGCCCTGAGTTCAAGCAGAATTTTGGGGAAGTTTATGCCGCCTTCTGGCTCACTTCGTCGGCCTGGCGCGGCCGGTCGTCATTAGCTTGGCGGGTGGGTTTCGGTTCAGGAGTGCGCTTGGAACCCGATCCTACCTGAGTGATAGTTCTATGAAGAATTCCAGCGCTGACTGCGCCTTCCGGAAAGATGCGGACTGCGTCGGTTAGCTGTTTTCCATATTCCAGCAGAGTGCCTTCCGCTAGGCAGATGTCACGGAACAATTTCCCGGCCTGAACGAAATCGATAACGAAGCCATGGCACGGATAATCGTTCGCCAAACTGGCCACCGTGCCCTCTTCCGCGTTGCCGGATACCAAAGCGAGTTCAGTCCCGTACCTGATACCCTCGCTCACACCACGTCTATGCCGGCCAAGCAAGGTCGGGTCGATTTTGGCAACCAATGACGACACCATGCTGGTGGCCATGGACCCGCTTATTTCGGCAGCCAACTTAAAACTGACACTGCCTTGACTCTTTGTAACCAGATTCGCGACAGACGTATCGAAGAATTGGATCGTTGCATCCATAAGCGCATCCAAAGATGCACGGCTGGACAGGCTCGACTCAATTGTTGCGATTTCGTCCGGCTGAGGAACTTGTGCGTCTATAGGACCAAGTTCCGCCCCCGGACTCATCCAAATGTTATGAGCACCGAGCGCCACAATCGTCCCAGCACTTTTACATTGTCCGGGAGCGAATATACCGAAACGCGAATATGTGTTTTGGAAAAGTCTGGCTATTTTGAAAGCTGCGGCACCAGAACCGCCATTCGTGATCAGAATTAGGATTGCTTTATCTGATCGGGTGGTTTCAGATACGTCAGCAAGTAGTGCCTCGTATCCGTCTTCATTTATATCACCAGCATACAAATATATGTCGCTGGAGTATTCCTTTGAGGCCTTAAGGCCAAGTTTGCCGGGCTGAGTTTTCGAGGATGTCGATCCTGCCATGCGATTTCTAGTCCCTCCGTTGGCGCCTTGCAGAGATGTCCCTGAAGGCGGACGCGGTAGATAGGTACGGCAAGTTCTCGGCGCAAGGCCCCCTTGAATGCAGATCGTTCCTTTGCGCTTCCCGAAATGCCCTCGGTTCACCCGCAGAACCTCCGAAATTGTGAAACCGTTGGCGGCTTTTTGGGAACACGAATGGTCGAATCGGTGGATTGCCGGTACGCTTCAAGGATGGAATCGGCGTTTGACCACACGAAGTATTCGTCGATCATTTTCATCGACAGCATGGTTGCCCTTGAAGGCAAGCCACTAGAAACGTTGCCCTGGCATGAGCTTGATCCCACCGGTCCCATTCTGATCTTGGTTGTTCCGCAGGTAAATTCCGAGATCGACAAGCGGAAACGCGATGGGCGACTGGGCAAACGCGCTAGAGCCTTTAATCGGCTAATTGCACCTGCCGCCGAAAGTGCGACGCCACATCAAATCGCCGTCGGCCCTCCTGCTGTCGAGATTGCGATAGCTCGCTCCGCCCGCATTAACTGGGATCAGTATGATGATCTTGATCCGAGCGAGGGCGATGATCGTGTGGTGGCCCAGATCCTCTATGCTCGGGATGTGCCTGCGGAACGGAAGCGGCTGCTCTCTCACGATACAAACCCGATCGCGATCGGATCACGCCATGGATTGAGGTCCTGGAGGATGCCTGACCATTGGTTGGCGGACCCTGAGCCTAGTCCGAATGACAAAGAGATCGTCCGGTTGAAGGCTCGTGTTCGCGAGTTGGAAGAAGCTCAGCCGTCGGTTGAGTGCTCCCTGCAATTTGGATTGGAGCAGCCTCAAACCGTCTTTCGTGTTGATCCGGTGCCTAGAGATGCCAGGAGGCCAATCACCGCACACGTGATTCAACGTAATCCAAGTCAGGATGACGATTCACCGTACAGCCTTCGGCGAGACTACAGCTATGGCGACCGCTACCGCGAATATCGGACGAAGGTCGTTCCTCGATACACCGCCTCGGTCCACAGGTTTCTCGAGGTTCTCTACGGGCAAATCCCGTTCACGTTCATGCTGAAGAACGTTGGGCGATTACAGGTTGAAAACTTGGTGCTCAAACTGACTGGAAGAGGCGGCAACCTTCACAATCGCTTCACCTATCATCCGATCTTTGGCCCGGCTGCCCCTAAGCCAAGATCAAGCCTCTATCCCGTTCGGCTGGCTGAGAATTTCCGAAGTCCGCGAGTGATTGGCAAGCACGAGATGCAATTTGCTGTCGAGCCGAACCGATCTCCCGTCGTTGAGATCCATTGCGCTGATTTCCGGCATGGTCGCACGTGGGAGTTCCAGGGGATTGCGACGATCGATCCCCACCATGAAGGACCGTTCGTGATCGAAGTTGAGGTCACGGCGTCGAATATGCGCGGAATTCGGACCCAAGCGTTCGAATTTGCGTTTGCAGTTCAGAACGTAAGGATTGGTGACTTGGTTGACCTGTTCGAGACGAGCTACAAAATTCCTTTTCCCATGATCGAACGTTTCAAAGCGGAGGTCAGAGCGAGGAATTGGAACTGGATCGAAGCTGTCGACGTCGATGGTGAGGCGCAGGACATCCATGAAGACGATGATTTTGACGATGACGACGTCGAGGAGGATGCTGACTAACCACCCTGATTGCTTCGCCGGCTATTGAAGCGCAGAGCGCTTGGAAATCGGTAGCACCCTAAAATCGTCTCCTACCAAAAGCTCTGAATTGTTGTGCCCTATGAATTTCGCCATGTACGAAGTTGCACGACTCTCACCCGTCGAATTTCGATGGTCGTGATCCAGAGCCTGGATGTCCATCTCCCTTATCGAGAACCGTTCCTTGAAGGCTTGAAACCGTTCTCTGTCGGCTAACAGTTTTTGAAAGCCCTCTCGAACTTCATCCCTGAAAATCCATATCGAATGGATATGGGGGTTTTCCAGAACTCCCATCGATCTCCAGTATCTCGATCCATTCATGTCCAGGCAACCGATTGCCAATGGTTTTGACGGATCGAACGATGGGCGATGATAGTTCCGTCCAATCAGTTGTCGGCAGATGAAGTTGTATATGTCGGTGAACGTATCCAGCACCGATTTCGCCTTGGGACTGTCGATTGACGCGGAACCTTCATACCGCTGATTGCGACGGCTGTGATCGAATGAGATCGTGATGAACAGACCGTTCCGTTTCTTGAATGTTGAGACGGAATCGAACCTGCCTTTGTGCTCGTCGATGAAATGATCGATCCTGTCGTCGAACCAGGATGCGTACTGGCATATGATTGAAGTGGGAGAGGGATTTGAGATCGTTTGGAGCATGAGAGTGGCTTTTTCAAAGGGATATAGACCCATCGGAAATGCGGTGGGTGAAAATGGATTTGGGTGTTCGAAGTCGTGCGAGGATAAGCCGTCAGCACGGCCCGAAGGCCGATTTCGAAAGGGAAAACTGAGAAGCGAGAAGAAAGGCGGTTCTGGAGGTTCTGAGAATGATAGCCGGTTCACCGGCCGGCTATTTATCGCGATAAGATCGCGAAACTCTCGGCTTGGGTGAGAAATCCCCGGCCACTACACCGAAACAGGCTCGTCGAATACGTTGTCCCACCCGTCAGACCAGCCAATCGGCATCCCGCGATCACTGCCTGAGATTGCGCCGTCTTTGCCGACGAGAACCTCTGCGACGAAACTTGCCGGATCATCGTTTTTCAGGACGACCCGCCGAGACACGCCATCTGCCAGAACCACGCTAAAGCTTCTGTTGTACCGCTGCGCCTCTCGATCGGATCGTTCGATAAGATCCAAGATCTGGCTGCGCTCTTGGGGATCGATGTCCGCAGCATCCAGTAGGGCAGCGGCTTTGCCTTGCCGAGGCCGTGAGCCCTGGACCTCTAATTTGAGTTCGGTGACGATTTCGCGGAGCCTTGTTGCCAACATCGAACGCTGTGAAAACGCCTCAGGACCTTCCATCTGTTGAAGTTGGTCGATCAAGACCCGCAGCTCATCCGGTGAAATCGACTGCTGTTCGCGAATTTCCTGCCGCTGACGATCAACGTCGGCTATCTGGTGCTCGACTGAAGCCAACTCGGCTTCGCATTCTCGCAATTTGGTCGTCAGGAACTCGACTGAAATCGCTCCGTCGTCGATCAGCGCATATGTCCGTTCTCGCTTCAGTTCTAGTTCGCTCTTTTTCTCCGCCAAAGCGACCGCACGTTCGTCCAGGATCAGCACCTCGGATTTTTGCGACGACGCCCTGAGCATCTCAGCCAGATCGATCTCCTTGACGAATAGGAAAAAGGACCTTTCGAAATCCTGGTAGCGCCATGCCGTCGGAACACAATCCAGTCCGCGCAGGGCATGACTGCATTTCAGATAAGTCCCACCTCCCGGGCCGACGCCTTTATTTAGAAAATGCATGGGAGAACCGCAGTACCCGCATGTCGCCAGGTGGGTGAACAGGTTGCGCAATGCCCCTCCCTTGCGTCCTCCACCTTCGATCCTGCGCTTTCCTCGGGCAAATTGTGCTCGAAGAAACAAGTTCTCGTCGACGATTTGTGGGTAATAGTCTGGAATCGGATCACCGAGCGGAACCCGCTTTCCGTTCTGCTTAGTATGTGGCTGGAACTCGCCAAGGACCGCCCGGGCCTGGAGAATCTTGGTGACGTATGACTGTACCCATCCGGTTGATCGCCCGAATGCCTGTACCCCAGAATCATTCAGCCGTCGCGTGATGACGAATGATCCTTGGCCGCTGGCGCTATCCTCGAATATCCGTCTGACGACCTGAGCCCGATCGTCGACAACGTGAAAATTTTTGCGATCCTCTGACAGCTCCAGCCATGCAGGGCAAAGACCCGTAAGCTTCTTTTCGCCTACAGCCCTTCGTTTGGCATCCCAGGCAGCGGAAAGCCGCTGGCTTTTCATCTCCGATTCTTCGTTCGCGCGTGCCATCACAACGATGGACATGATCAGCTGCGCGAACTCTGCCTCTCCTGCCTTGTACAGTTGGTTGTCGGATAGGGTTACGAGGTTGATCCCATTGGAGGTGATATCGAAGAACAGAGAGACCGAGGCATTCAGTTTTTGGCGGGAAAGGCGGTCGAACGACTCCACCAGTAGGTACGAACCCTTTGGAATCCTGCCTGCCTTCACCGCATCCAGGAATTTACCGAGGGCGCCGGAGGAAACGTTGTCCCCCTTGAATGCTGAGACGCCGATGTCCTCTAGTCTGAAGTCTTCTACCAACTCGAGGCCATGCTCGTCTGCATATTGCTTCGACCTCTCAGTTTGCCTTCGCAAACTGTCGCCTTTTAGCTGGATGTCGGTGGACATGCGGACGTAGGAATAGGCGAGTGGCTTTTTCAGGCGAGCCTCCGATTTGAGAACTTAATACCCTACAATGATGTCAGTTTCCAACCGCCATTTCTGATTTTAATGTCATACGCTATCATGTCATTGTATATGATTAATGAGTTTAATACCGTATAATGTCCTGATGGTCGGTCCGCCCGGCTCTGGAAAATCGATGCTGGCGCAGCGGCTGCCGTCGATCCTGCCGCCGCTGGCGCCGAAGGAGCTCCTGGAGGTCTCGATGATCGCCTCGGTGGCCGGCGAGCTCGGCGAAGGCAAGCTGACGGACCGGCGACCGTTCCGCGCTCCGCACCACTCGGCCTCGATGGCGGCGATGGTCGGTGGCGGCATGCGCGCCCGGCCGGGCGAAGTATCCCTAGCGCATCACGGCGTGCTGTTCCTCGACGAGTTCCCCGAATTCACGCCGCAGACGCTCGATGCGCTGCGCCAGCCGCTTGAGACCGGCGACTGCATGATCGCGCGCGCCAACCACCGCGTCACCTATCCGGCGCGCATCCAGCTGGTGGCGGCGATGAATCCGTGCCGCTGCGGCATGGCCGGCGAGCCGGGTTATCGTTGCGTACGCGGCGAGCGCTGCCGCACCGACTATCAAGCGCGCATCTCAGGACCGCTGCTCGACCGCATCGATCTTCGTATTGAAGTGCCGGCGGTCTCGGCCAGCGACCTGATCCGCCCCGACAGGGCGGAGAAGAGTGCTGACGTTGCACTCCGCGTCGGCCGCGCGCGCACGCTCCAGCGCGAGCGCTTCGAACGGCTCGGCGTCAACAGCGCCACCACCAACGCGCATTGCGCGCCGGCTGTCATCGAGGCGATCGCCATGCCCGATGCCGCCGGCCTGTCGCTGCTCAAGGACGCCAGCGAAAAACTCGCCTTTTCCGCCCGCGCCTACCACCGGGTGTTGAAAGTGGCGCGCACGCTGGCCGACCTCGACGCCAGCGAAACCGTCGGCCGCATCCATCTGGCCGAGGCGATTTCCTATCGCATGAGCGCGGAGCGTGTGGCGCAGGCGGCGTAGAGACCGCAGTACTGGGCACAACATTGCCGGCTCTACGCTCGCGAGGCGGCCTCGAGGCACCGGCCGGGCCGGTGACGGCTGGCAGATAACGTTTCGAAGCTGCGCGATGCGCTTGGGCTGAACTGAGCCCATTCAGGAGGGTCCGTGGGCCGGTTCCGGCCCAAGCTTGCGCCAGCTCAGCCCTGTTTCGCCTTCAACTCCAGCCGCCGCTTATGCAGCACCGGCTCGGTGTAGCCATTCGGCTGGCTCGTTCCCTTGAACACCAGGTCGCAGGCGGCCTGGAAGGCGATCGAACTGTCGAAATCCGGCGCCATCGGCCGGTAGAGCGGATCGCCGACATTCTGCAGATCGACGATGGCCGCCATGCGCTGCAACGAATCCCTGACCTGGATTTCCGAGCAGACCTTGTGGCGCAGCCAGTTGGCGATGTGCTGCGAGGAGATGCGCAGCGTGGCGCGATCTTCCATCAGGCCGACATCGTTGATGTCGGGCACTTTCGAGCAGCCGACGCCCTGGTCGATCCAGCGCACGACATAGCCCAGAATGCCTTGCGCGTTGTTGTCGAGTTCGCGCTGGATCTCGTCGGGTGTCCAGTTCGGCCGCACGGCCACCGGCACCGACAGGATATCGTCGAGTTTCGCCTTCGGCCGGCTCTTCAGCGCCGCCTGGACGGCGTGGACATCGACCTTGTGATAGTGCGTGGCGTGCAGCGTCGCGGCCGTCGGCGACGGCACCCAGGCAGTGTTGGCGCCGGCCTTGGGGTGGGCGATCTTCTCGACCAGCATCGCCGCCATCAGATCGGGCATCGCCCACATGCCCTTGCCGATCTGGGCATGACCGGCCAGCCCGCATTCGAGACCGGTGTCGACATTCCAGGCCTCGTAGGCGGAAATCCAGGCGGCCTGCTTCATGTCGCCCTTGCGGATCATCGGGCCGGCTTCCATCGAGGTGTGGATCTCGTCGCCGGTGCGGTCGAGGAAGCCGGTGTTGATGAACACCACGCGCTCGCGTGCGGCGCGGATCGCTTCCTTGAGGTTGATGGTGGTGCGCCGCTCCTCGTCCATGATTCCCATCTTGATGGTGTTCTTCGCCATGCCGAGCAGCGCCTCGACGCGGTCGAAGATCTCGACCGCGAAGGCGACTTCCTCCGGTCCGTGCATCTTTGGCTTCACCACATACATCGAACCGGCGCGGGAGTTCATCTGCCGCCCCTTCGGCCCGACATCGTGCAGCGCGATCAGCGCCGTCATCGCCGCGTCCATGATGCCTTCCGGCACCTCGTTGCCGTCACGGTCCAGAATCGACGGATTGGTCATGAGGTGGCCGACATTGCGCACCAGCATCAGCGAGCGGCCAGGCACGGTGAGTTGGCCGCCGGCGGGTCCAGTGTAGGCGCGGTCGGGGTTGAGCTTGCGGACAAAGCTCTTGCCGCCCTTGCTGATCTCTTCGGCGAGGTCGCCCTTCATC
>NZ_RZSJ01000049.1:0-18036 GCF_003998025.1 Mesorhizobium sp. M8A.F.Ca.ET.021.01.1.1 | reverse complement strand
GCATGCGGCTTGAGAAAACCTCGATTGCGTTGCGGAAACGGCCCCAGTCAAAGCGTCGCAAACACCGGCCGAAGCGCCGGTATTCATCAAGCGCTATCGCTCCTTGATTAGGGCCGAATTGTGACAGTTTCCGCGGCGGCAGGGAAGCTGACAAGCTTTGAACGGAATCGCTGTTTCAAGCCGAGATCGCCGCCGGCTCAACTGGCGAGACCGGCCAGAAGCTGCCCATACGCACTCTTGGCCACGGCCGCCAATTGCTCGCGCGGCAGCGAACCGACGACGGCACAGCCATAGCCCTTGTCCAGCCAATAGACGGCCTGCGGACCGTCCTGAGCCGAAGCGTAGGTACCCTTGGCATTCTCCGTCGATTCCGCCGTCACGAAGAGGGATATGCGCTCGCCCTTGTCGTCTTCGTAGAGCAGCATTGCCGCCTTGCCTTCACCGGCCGGCAGCAACCGGCCACCAACCAGTTGGAACCCGTTCGCGCTCAGATCCGGCGCCACCAGCTTCAGGCCGACCCGGTTGGACAGCCAGGTCTGCAAATGATCCTTGTCGCTGGCCGGCACTTCCACCGCATGCAGCTTCTCGGCGGCATAGATGACATGGGCGGCGATCGCCTGTTCGGCGAGCCGATCCTCCGCCGGATCCTCCTGCCCGAGGCCACCGATGCCTGCAAAGTAGCCGCCAAATCCGCCCGTGGTCAGAAGCACCGCCGCGGCGGCGGCAAGCCACCAGCGCGAGCGTGGCACCGCTGCCTTAACAGGCGCTTCGCCGAGCACCACCTTGCGCAAGCGCGCGGGAACAGGCTCATCCAGCACGCCGGCAAAGGCGGCACGCAATGCCTCGCGGTCGGCGGTGAAGCGGACGCTCCTCGCCCTCATCTCCGGATTGGCATCGAGCCAGGCATCATAGGCGGCACGCTCATCGGCCGGCAGTTCGCCGTCGAGCGCCATGTGGATGTCCCGTTCGGAAAAATCGCGGCGGATCATTTCTCGACGATCCTTATGGCGCGGCGGCGCGCTGTGTCGTCCAGCAACCCCCGCAGTTCCTCACGCCCACGCGCGATGCGCGACATCAGCGTGCCCGCGGGCACACCCAGAATGTTGGCGGCTTCGGCATAGGAAAATCCCTCGATGGCGACCATGACCAGGGCCGCGCGGCGATCGGGGCTGATCGCCTGCAATGCGTTGATGATCTCGCGCGAAGCAATGCCCTCCAACTGTTCGGGCGGCTGGGCAACCGCCTCGCCCGCCTCCAGCGGCAGCATCGCCGCTTCGCCGCGGCGGTTCACCTTGCGCATCTGGTCGATGAACAAATGATGCATGATCGTAAACAGCCACCTCCTGGGGCTTTCTCCTGTCTGCCAGTTGTCGAGCCGCAACAGTGCGCGCTCGAGGCAGTCCTGAACGAGGTCGTCGGCAGAATCACGGTCGCGCAGAAGCGAGCGTGCGTAGCGGCGCAGGCGCGGTATTTCGCCAAGGATTGCTGCCTTCTTTTCGTCCATGACCGCTGGTTCTGAGGTCGCCCTTGTTGATTCCGATTGAACGCGCCTTCCCGGCACGGCGCAAGCGGCCAGCGCGAAGCGGTCCGCCGCTCCGGTCACCCAAGCAACGAGATAACGCTGGCTGCTGCCGGTTTATTCCCGACCGGCAAGAAAACCCAATGATTCGCGGGCGATTAGCCTTTTTCCTTCGCCGCCCGCGTCAAAAGCCGCTGATAGAACAGGCCGATGCCGATCAGCACCGCGCCAAGGCCGATGAAGGATAGCGCCCTGAGCACACCTTCCAGTTCGGACATGTCGAACAGAAAGACCTTGAGCACGGCGACCGCGATCAGCCCGGCCGAAGCAATACGCAGCACCTGCGATTTCAGCCAGACGCCAGCCGTCAGCAGCGCCACGCCGATCACCAGCCAGAGTGCCGAATAGGTGTAGGTCTCCAACTGGCCAAGGCCGCTCCACAAGCCAATGAACTCGCCCTTGAACAGGCGCCTCACCGAGAGCGTGGCATAGGCGAAGGCAAGCAGCGCCGCCACCAGCGCCAGCATGGCCGAATACCATTTCGGCCGCTTGCCCCTGCTATAGAGCGCCAGGCCGCCAGCGGCGACGGCCGGCAGGAGATAGGCCAGGAACAAAAGATTGAAAACCGGGATCCGACCGGTCGATTCGTCGGTGAACAACGGATTGAGCACCAGGAAATGCTGGATGACGACGAAGGCGACTGAGACCACGCCCACCGCCATCGAACCATAGCGCAGCACCGAGCTTGGCGAGCGCCGGTCGATGGCGATCAGGATGGCACCAGCGCCGATGGCGATCAGCGTGTAGATCGCCTGTTCGGCAAGCGTCGGCGCATCGCTGTTGATGACGCCGCCATGCATGGCGTGGCGCACCAGCATGGCGAGCGTGAGCAGCGTAAACAGCGCCGCCGCGGCCTCCATGGCGAGGCGCGGTCGGCCATTGGTGGTGTGGGCGAGTTGCCAGGCCGCGAAGCCGAAGGCGAGCGCCGGCACGCCATAGCCCGGAAGCAACCAGTTGAAGACCGGTGTCGTTGACAAGAACCCGGCGCCGACAATCGTCGGGTCGAAGGCGACGCGGCCAAGCACCGCGATGACGGCGGCGATTGAAATCCAGCCGAGCACAGGATAAGAGCGCCGGCGCGTGGCGAGCGCCGGCATGATCGCCGCGGCGCCGAGCAGGATGGTGGTCCAGCCGGAACCAAAAGCCATATGCAGCATCAGGAGGCCGGCGACTGCTGCGCCGCCCAGGGCAAAGGACACTGCGGCACCGCCCTCGAGCGGTGGTTCCTCGGCCCGCGCGATCCACTCGCCGCCGGCGGCGAGGATCACGACCAGCAGGGCCGCGACCGCAGCGTATGCAAAATCACGGTCGAGATTGCCGAAGGTGAGCCAGAGCGCCAGCAGGATGACCAGAGGCGCGATGACGCCCCATGCTGCCCACGAGGCTGCCCGGATCCACACCGAGGCGGCAAAGCGGCGCGCGGCCCACAAGCCGGCGGCAAGGAAGACAAGGCCGAGGCCAATACCGATAGGCAGCGTCAAGGCATTTCCGGCCGCCACCGGCAAGCCGTCAAAGCCCAGATTGCCCTGGGAGAAATTGGAGCCAATGGTGGTGGGCGGAATGATGCCGAGATGGATCATCACCGTCACCAGCCCAGCGGCGTGCAGCAGCGGCGCCGCGCGCGGCCGGAAAAATGCGGTGGCGACAAGGGCGACGAGAACCAAGGCGCCTGGCAAGGCATAGCCTGCCGCGACAAATGTCGCGTCGACCGACAGGCCGAGCGCCGAAAACGCGATGAAAGCCCCCGGCACGATCGATGGCCAGTCGAAGCCGCTTTCCGCTTCGCTGCCCCGACCGCTCAGCCAGACAAGAGCCAGCACGGCCAGCGTGACGGCGTCGATGAACAGGATGGCGGAGAGGTCCGCGCCCGGCGCGTCGGTCATGTAGAGGATGGTCCAGATGCCGGTGCCGAAAAAGGCGGCCGCCATCAGCGCTTGCCAGTCGCGCATGCGGGCGATGACGCCGGTGGCCGCGAGCACGATGGCGAGATAGCCGAACAATGCCCAGGGATTGGGCGCCTGCGAAGCGATCAGCACCGGGGTCACCATAGCGCCGACAAGACCGATGCCAGCCAGCGCCTGGCCATGGACGAGCGCGGCGGCGATGGTCGCAATACCGATCGCACCGAGCAGCGTGAAGGCAAGAGCCGGGCCGATGAAGCCGTAAACGCCATGGGCGGCATAGACGGTGCCGAACAGGATGAAGGCACCGGCCGCCGTCAGAATCGCCGGAATATAGGCGCCGGCAACACCTTGCACCGGCACCTTGAAGCCGGTGCGGCGAATGAACTCGCCGCCGGCGACCAGCACCAACCCGAGCACGGCCGCCATGGTGAGCCGCACGCCGGGTCCGAAAATGCCGGCCTCGATGGTGTAGCGGATCAGGAACAAGCCGCCGAGAGCAAGCGCGATGCCGCCGACCCAGACCGCCCAACGCGTGCCGAGCGCGGTTTCGACATCGGACTGCCGGGCGGCCTGGGCGGCCGCGGCCGGCACGACCTCCGGCGTTTCCGGTGCTGCCTCGGGCGCGCTCCAGGGACCGGGCACACTCTCGCCGGCCGGGATTTCCACCTCCATGGCCTGTACCATCGCGGGTGCCGGATCGCTGATTGCCGGGGCGATGTCGGCCGCGGGCGCGGACACCGATGACGTGTGCGCCTTGCCCTCGGCCGCCTCCTGGTCCGACAGCCTCACCACGGGCGGCACGACGCCCGAAAGCACGAGACTGCGCAGCGCGCCAAGCTCGCGCTCGATCAGACCGATCCGGCTCTGCTGGCGCGAAATGATGACGAACAAGGCGATGATGGCGACAAGGCCGATCAGGCTTTCAAACATGGCGGTTCCCCCAAACCAGGCCAGTTTTCACTGACATTTCGTCTCACTGACATTCAAATGCGGCGGCCAAACGGCTGAAAACTCAACGTGCCGCCAGATTGGCGGCCGGAAATATCGAACATGTCTCGGTACCGAAAGCCAGCAGCTTGCCGCTGGCGTCCTTCAGCGTCGCCTCGGAAACGGCAAGCGTGCGGCCCTTGTGAACCACCTTGCCTTCACAAACCACCTCGCCGGTCCTGGGCGTGATCGGCCGCGTCAGGTTCACCTTGAACTCGGCCGTCGTGTAGGCCTCACCCTTTTCGAGCAGCGTCTGAACGGCGCAGCCCAACGCCGAATCGAGCAGCGTCGCCGCCCAACCGCCATGCACGCTGCCCAGCGGGTTGAGATGGCGTTCGTTCGGCACGCCGCGAAATACGGCGCGGCCTTCCGACACTTCGGTCAAGGCGAAGCTGAGCTGGAAGGAGATCGGCGGTGCCGGATATTTGCCGTCGATGATTCGCTGAAGCAATTCCAGGCCGGTGTATTTCAGGATGTCGGCATGAGGAATGGTGCCGAGGCCGAGTGGCGAGACCCGGCCCGGATAGAGTTCGACTTCGCTCATCTGATGATTTCCCCGGCCGCGTTCTCTCCGGCGATGGGCTTGTGCGTCGCGTGGTGCCTGCGCAGCGCTGCAAGAAAGCCGGCGCGCGCGTCAGGCTGATCGATGCCGCGCGGCTCGTAAACATGGCGGGTGAAGAAGAAACCGGTCAAGCGGAAGGCGTCCGCGATCGCCGCATGGTTCGCGCGCATGCCGGAGCCGCGCTGCAGAAATGCAGGCAGCACCAGCATCTTGTCGTGCCACGGCGCGCCGGCTTCACGCGACACCGCGCGTCCCGACTTCGGCGAGACATAGGCAAGATCCTGCCTTGTACCGGTGGCGGCGCATTGGCTGAGATCGAGGCCGAAGCCGAGTTCATCAAGGATCAGAAGTTCGAAACGCGCCACCAGCTCGCCGGCGGCATCGGCATCGTCCAGGTGGACGATCATCACCGAAAGCGCCTCGTAGAGGCCGCCATGGGCGTCACGCTCGGGCAGCAGGCGCAGATGCGCCGCCATGGTCTGAAGGCCGTAGACGGCGATGGCACTGTCCATCAGCCGGGCGGCATTCATTTCGATCGCTTCGGCCTGGAAGGTGCCCAGATGCTCGTCGAGGCGCGCGCGCCACAAGAGATCGACGCGATTGCCGGGCTGGAGAACGGGCTGCTGCTTGCGCGAGCGGCCGCCGCGCACGAGGCCGAGATGGCGGCCATGCGCACGCGTCATCACCTCGAGAATGGCGCTGGTTTCGCCATGCTTGCGGGTGCCGAGAATGATTCCCTCGTCGCGCCATTCCATGCCCGAGCTTTTCACCCGTTGGATGGCGAAATCAAGATGAGGCGCCGGTGCTCAGACGGGCTGGCTCCGGGACAGCGCGCAAAAAACCGCCCACAGCGATACGCTGCGGGCGGTCTGGTAAGGTCAGTCGATCCGTTAGAACGAGCGCTGGAAGCGGAGAATGCCGCCGACGCTGCTCTTCTTGTTGGCCTTGGTCCAGTTGTTGAAGTCGACGTCGTCGAATTTTCCTGCATTGAGGTAATCGACTTCAGCCGTGACCGTAAAGCCGGGCACAACGGTATAGGCAACGTTCGCGGCGATGCCGAGATTCTTCCAGTCGTCATAGGAGATCTGGGCGTTGAACGATGTCTTGTCGTTGAACTTGTAGGTGCCGCCACCCCAGATTGCCCAGTTGCCGCCCCACTGTTTGTAGAAGCCGCGACCGTGTGCATCGATGGCGTTGTTCGCATCGTCGGTGAGATTGTCGTCGGTGCCGTAGCCAGCCATGATGAACAGCGACAATTCGTTGGTTGCCTTGACGTCGAGGCGAACCTTGCCAGCGACTTCTTCGTAGTTGCTGTCATAGGCCACGACGCCGGTGATCGCACCCCAGTCGCCCTTGTACTTCAAGCCGCCGACGACATGCGGAACATAGCTGTCGATGGTGCCCACGACGCCGGCGCCTTCTTCGAGGGAGACCATGCCCGAGAAACCGTTGCCTGCGTCGAAGTAGTATTGGACGACGTTGCTCTCCTGCCCGCCGTAGGGCACCAGCGTATCCTGGATGACGTTGCCGGCATAGCCGATGAACGTGTCGAAAGCCGTATCGTCCTTACCGACGCGCAGACCACCGAGTTGGATCCAGGCGAAACGCAGCGAGAGCGACTTGTTACGGCCCGTCCAATCGGTGCTGGCCGAATCTTCATAGTCGCCCGAGGAGTTGCCGTAGTTGAAGCGGGTCTCGGTGTAGGTCTTCAGGGTACCGAGCTCGGTTTCCTGACCGGTCCAGGTCTTCAGCGTGAAGCGGGTGTTCTTGTAGTAGGTCGAGTGATCGTCGTTGGCGTTCTGATGGTCCTGGACATGGTTGACGCCATCGAACGAGCCGGAATCGCCGACGCCGATATCATAGCGGACATAGCCGCCGATGCGCAGGCAGGTCTCGGTGCCCGGGATATAGAAGTAACCGGCGCCGTAGACGTCACAGATCTTGACGTATTCGGCCGGTTCCGGTTCGGCGACGACGACCGCGTCCGCGGCGCGCGCGCCGGACACCGCGATCAGTGCCGCGGCTGAGCCGAGAAGGAGGCTCTTGATGTTCATTTCTGACCTCTCCAGTCAAGTTAATAAGATGGCTTCTGAATTGTGGCTGGCGGATATGTTGTCCCGCTTCACCCGACAATGAAAAAGGGCTCGCACCGCGTCCCCTTTTCGCGGCGAACATACCCACCAATCTTCCGCCTTCAATGACAATTCCACAAATATGCCGGATTCAGACCACAGATTAAATCTGTGTTGCACAAATAACACTAACCCACCATGACCAATTTTCAAATCGGCACAAATGGTACATTGTCATTTTTATGTAATAATTGGGTATTTTTTTGATTTATTCATCTGATGCTGTAATTTATTCTACTATTTTCATGTAATTAAATACGATTTCTAACAAAAAAATTGGATAACTTATTTTTCGACGTCAGATCCCTGAATCAAATCTGACCAATCCCTCGGACTCCGCCGACGCCAGAAGGGCCGTGTGAAGTTGCCCGCCGCAGTGACTTTTTTTATCCATCGGAAACTCAACGCCGTCCGATGTCGGCGCGTCACGCGCTTCCCCTCACGCCTGACACTCGCGATTGATCAGCACCGCATCGATCACCCGCCAAGATTCTTCGATCTCGGCCCGGGCGACGTCTATGTGGCCGGCGGCGATGATCAGCGCCTTCCACAGCGCCCAGCCACGCCCGCGCGCCCAGGTCGCCTCATCTGCCGCGAGGCAGGCGCGAAAAGTGTCCCGGCTCTCGCCTTCGAAAAGCGTCCAGGCAATTGCCAGATCGCAGGAGGGATCACCGACACCGCAGGTGCCAAAATCGATCACCGCGCCTAGCCTGCCCTTTTCGACCAGGAGGTTGCCCCGGCTGACGTCGCCATGGAACCACACGGAAGGACCTTCCCAGGCCGCGGCAAGGGCTATCTCCCAGACAGCGGTGGCGGCGCCGGTATCGATGCGGTTGCCGAGCGCCGAGATCGCTTGCCTTGTCTCGCCGTCATAGACAGTCAGCGGTCCGCCGCGAAAGAAATTGTGCTGCCCAGGCGCTGGCCCATCGGTCGCGTCCACGTATCTCAACGCAACCAGGAACCGAGCCAGGTCCGCCGCGAATTCCGACAGATCCGCGATACGTTCCCGTTTCGCGGTCTCGCCCTCGATCCAGCCATAGACGGACCAGTGCCAGCGATAGCCCTCGGCCGGAACGCCCATCGCCAGCGGTACGGGGATGGACAGTGGCAACAGCGGCGCCAACCTCGGCAGCCAGCGATGTTCCTTTTCCACTTGCAGGGAATAAGCGGCGGCGCTCGGCAACCGCACGGTCATCTCGTCGCCGAGATGAAAGGTCCTGTTGTCCCAGCCGCCAAAATCAACCGGCCTGACCGCAAGATTCTTCCAATGCGGGAATTGCGCGGCAATCAGCCGGCGCACCAAGGCGACATCGATCGTGACCTCAAGCATGATCTTTCCCGAAAACAGACCCTTTTGTTCGGGATCATGCCCTAATGAGGAAACTCCAACCCCATCTCGCGATAGCGCTCGGGATCATCGCCCCAGTTCTCGCGCACCTTTACGAACAGGAACAGGTGCACCTTCTGCTCCAATATGCCTGATATTTCCATCCGCGCGGCCTGCCCGATGGCGCGGATGGTCTCGCCCTTGTGGCCGAGCACGATCTTCTTCTGGCTGTCGCGCTCGACAAAGATGGTCTGGTCGATACGCACCGAGCCGTCTTTCTTCTCTTCCCATTTCTCGGTCTCGATGTGCGAGGAATAGGGCAGTTCCTGATGCAGCCTGAGATAGAGCTTTTCGCGGGTGATCTCGGCCGCGAGTTGGCGCATCGGCAGGTCGGAAATCTGGTCTTCCGGATAGTACCACGGGCCGGCCGGCAGCGCCTGGGCCAGATAGTCGAGCAGGTCCTTGCAGCCGGAGCCGGTCAACGCCGAGACCATGAAGGTGCGCTGGAACGGCACTTTCTCGTTCGCTGCCGCTGAGAGGGCCAGAAGCGCCTCCGGCTTGACGCGGTCGACCTTGTTGAGGATCAGCGCCATCGGCTGGCGCACGTCCTTCAGCCGTTCGAGGATGGCATCGGCGTCGCCCCTGATGCCGCGTTCCGCATCGATCAGCAGCAACACGATATCGGCGTCCTTGGCGCCGCCCCAGGCGGTGGTCACCATTGCCGTATCCAGCCGCCGCTTGGGCTTGAAGATGCCCGGTGTGTCGACAAAGACGATCTGCGCGTTGTCGTGCGTGGCGATACCGCGCACGATGGCGCGTGTCGTCTGCACCTTATGGGTGACGATCGAGACCTTGGCGCCGACAAGTTGGTTGACCAGCGTCGACTTGCCGGCATTGGGCGCGCCGATCAGCGCGACGAAGCCGGAATGCGTAACAGGAGCGGCTGCAGTGTCTTCGGCGGTCATGCCGCACTCCCTTCATGAACCCAGACGCCTTCGCGAACCAGAAGGGCGGTGGCGGCGGCCTGTTCGGCCTCGCGCTTGGAGCGGCCGCTGCCGGTTGCCGGCTGAAACGCGCCGACCTTGACGCTGACGGTAAACAGCGGATCATGATCGGGGCCTTCCCGGCCGTCGACCTGATAGGCGGGAACAGCACCCGCCGCCTGATGCGCCCATTCCTGCAATTCGGTCTTGGCGTCGCGGCGTGCCGCGCCCGAGGCCTGCGAACGCGGCTGCCAGTATTTGTGAATGAACACGCGGGCCGCTTCCAGACCACCGTCGAGATAGAGCACGGCGATCAATGATTCCAACGCATCGGCGCGCAGGTTAACGCGCTTGCGTCCCTCGAGCCCGCGCACGTCCGATCCGGCATGGATCAGGTCCGGCAACCCGATATGCTCGGCGATATCAGACAGCGCCTCGGCATTGACCAACGCATTGAGCCGCAGCGACAATTCCCCTTCCGCGGCATCGGGAAAGGCAGCCAACAGCATATCGGCGACTACAAGGCCAAGAACCCGGTCGCCGAGAAATTCGAACCGTTCATAATCGGCGCCCGCATTGGCACCGCGCGCACTGGCATGGGTAAGCGCACGCTGCAGGCGCTGGCGGTCGGCGAAGGCATGGCCCGTGCGTTCCGCCAGCGCTTCGGCGAGCGCATCGGCGGTCAACCGTTTTGGCGCCGCCATGGCCCTAGTTGACGAAATGGAACAGGCGCGAAGCGCGCATCAGCGACGGCCATTTCCAGATTTCGAGCGGGCTTGCCTTGCCGGCGATCGAGAAGAAGACAAGGTTGGCGCGGCCGACCAGGTTCTCGGCCGGAACATAACCGACGGTGAAGCGGCTGTCGGCGGAATTGTCCCTGTTGTCGCCCATCATGAAATAGTGGCCCGGCGGCACGTCGAATTCGCGGGTGTTGTCGCCGATCGAGTTCGGCGACAGGTCCAGCGTGTCGTAGCTGACGCCATCGGGTAGCGTCTCGCGATAGACGTCGATGGGATAATCCTTTTCCGTGATGTCGGGATTGTCGATCTGGCCGGTCTTGACGCGCGGCACGCCGACGCCGTTGATGAACACTTGGCCATCCTTCATCTGGATCTTGTCGCCGGGCAGGCCAATGACGCGCTTGATGTAGTCGACGGACGGATCCGGCGGGAACTTGAATACCACCACGTCGCCACGCTTGGGCTCTGAGCCCCAGATGCGGCCCGAGAAAATGTCCGGCCCAAAAGGCAGCGAATAGCGTGAATAACCATAGGACCATTTGGTGACGAACAGATAGTCGCCTTCCAGAAGCGTCGGCCGCATCGAGCCCGACGGGATCGAGAACGGCTGGAACAGCAGCGTGCGAATGACCAGGGCGAGCAAAAGCGCCTGGACGATGACGCTGACGGTTTCGCCAAGCCCGCCGGATTTCTTCTGGGATTTTTCAGCCACGCTCATGTCGTCCTCGATTGTGCGTTGGATGGTATAGAGTCTCGGCGCGCGCTGGGCAACGTCAATGCCGGTCGTCAGATGCAATCAATGTGGCGCTTCTTCGACGGGCACCGCCTCGATGATCACAAAGGCTTGAGCGAGCGGAAAATCATCCGTGATGGTGAGGTGGATGGCAGCCTGATGGCCTTGGGGCAGGATCTTTTCCAGCCGCGCCAGCGCCCCGCCGGTGAGCGCCATGGTCGGCGCACCGCTGGGCAGGTTGACGACCCCCATGTCACGCCAGAAGACCCCTTGTGCCAGACCGGTGCCCAGTGCCTTGGCGCAAGCCTCCTTGGCGGCAAAGCGCTTGGCGTAGGACGCCGCGCGGGCGCGCCGGTTCTCCGAACGCGCCTGCTCCACCTCGGTGTAGATCCTCTGGATGAAGCGCTGGCCGTGACGCTCAAGCGACTTCTCGATGCGTCTGATGTCGATCAGGTCGCTGCCGATGCCGATGATCATTGGGCAGCGGAACCGACGCTTCCGCCGGGATGATGCGAATGCTCACGGCGTCTTGCGCGCTCGGCCAGCCGCTTGCGCCTCTGTTCGCGGAAGACATTCATGCCCCAGCGCGTGATGCCGTAGAACACCAGGCCGAACACCAGCCCGAGCGGCACCGCCCCGATCAGCATCGGCTCCAGGACGGGATGCCATAGTTTGGCGAACGAAAGCGTGTGCATCATCTCGCCCAGATGCGCCGGCGGGCCATGCGCCGGCAGGCGATCGTGCAGGATGAGCTTGCCGGTTTCCCAGGATGCGCCCCACAAGAGCGGAAAGGTCAGCGGATTGCCGAAGAAAACAGCTCCGAGAGCAGCTGCCACCAGATTGCCGGCGATCACCCAACACAGAACGGCGGCAATGATGAAGTGGAAACCGACGGGGAAGAACGAAGCAAAGACACCTGCGGCGACGCCCGCCGCCACCGCGTGCGGGGTGGCCTTCAGCCGCAGAATGCGCTTGGAGAAATATTGAAGCGAGCGCGAAAACGAACGGCGCGGCCACAAATAGGTGCGCACCCGCTCGAAAAGGCCATCAGGCTTGCGGCGACGAAAAAGCACTGTCTTCCTATTCCCGACAATTCACAGCCTACACGCCGGCTGTTCCAGCCGGGCTTCGACCACCATATCTTGCGCTTTACGGTCGCCAGAAGGCAATCGCGACTTTGATATAGCCATCCGCAACCCCGACAACAACCGGAGGCCGTCCGCGCGGTGGCCGCACCGCCAGATTTTGGTAAGGTCCGTCTCCTCCAACATCGGACAATCGCGGCGAATTTGAGAAGCGGTTTTCGGCTAATTGTCGCAGCCAAATGATCGATACGCTACCGCAGATACTGGCTGACTTCGACCAGGTTGCCATCCGGGTCGCGGAAATAGACCGACATCATCGGGCCCCGCGCGCCGAGGCGTTCCACCGGCCCGAGATCCACCGTCACGAGATTGGCTTCGAGACCGGCAAGGAATTCATCGAGCGGCCGCTCGGTGATCAGGCAGAAGTCCCCGGATCCTGGCGTCGGCGACTGGGCTTTCGGCTCGAAGGTGCGGCTGACCTCGTGGACATTGATCTTCTGGCTGCCGAAGGCAAGTGCTGTCGGCCGGCCCGGCGTATCGACGCGTTCGAAGCCCAGCACGCGTTGATAAAAGGCGCAGGTTGCGTCGAGCGACGCCACCGTCAGCACGAAATGATCGATGCCAACGATCAATGCGACCTCCTCCTCAGATGTTGCGGCTGCCGGGCTTGATGGCCGGGATGGCGGCAAGCTCCGGCGGCAACCTGTCCGGCGGATAGGCTGGAACCTCGTATTCGGCAAGCGCAATCAGCGGCACGCCGACATGGGTCTTGCCGGCCGAACGATCGATGATGCAGGCAGCCGCGACCACCTCTGCGCCGAGTTGGCGCAAGCAATCGATGGTTTCGCGGATCGACAATCCGGTTGTGACGATGTCCTCGACGATGACGACGCGGGCGCCTTGGTCAATCTCGAAGCGCCGCAGGCGAAACTCGCCCCCTTCCCGCTCCACCCAGATCGCCGGCACGCCAAGGTGGCGCGAGGTTTCGTAAGCCGGGATCAGCCCGCCGATCGCCGGCCCGACGACATAGTCGATCTTGCCCGGCACCGCGGCGCGGATCTTCTCGGCCAGCGCCTTGCACAGCCGCTCGGTCTTGTCGGCATGCATGAACACCCGTGCCTTCTGCAGGAAGACCGGACTGCGCAGACCCGACGTCAGGATGAAATGACCCTCCAGAACAGCGCCAGCCTCGCGGAATATGCCCAGCACTTCGTCGGTATTCATCTCGTCCCCCATGGATCGGCTATCGCTAGCCATTGACGCGCCGCGCATCGCTGACGCTCGAATTGTCCTTGAGCTGCGAGAGCAGCCGGTTGAGATGCTTGAGGTCCCAGACTTCGAGATCGATCAGCATTTCGGTGAAATCGGGCGCGGTGCGCACCATCGACAGCGTATGGATGTTGGCGTCGTTTGAGGCAACGACCTGGGCGATGTCGGCGAGCGAGCCCGGCGCGTTGATGGCGGTGACCGAGACGCGCGCGGGAAACCGTTCCTTGGTGCGTTCGTCGATGTCCCAACGCACGTCGATCCAGCGCTCCGGCTGGTCGTCGAAAGCCTGCAGCGCCGGCGACTGGATCGGGTAGATGGTGATGCCGGTGCCCGGCTGGACGATGCCGACGATACGGTCGCCAGGGACCGCGCCTTCCGGCGCGAAGCGCACCGGCAGGTCGCCGCGCACGCCGCGGATCGGCACGGCGCCGGCGCCTGGCTGGTCCTTGTCCTTGCGCGCGGCCCGGCCAGGTATCTGGAACAGCATGCCGGCGGCGTTGCGGATCTTTGACCAGCCCTCCTCGCGCTGCTTGGGAGCCGCAGGGGTGACGCGCTCGTCCTTGTAGTCAGGGAAGACCGCCTTCATGACATCGGTGGAAGCCAGTTCTCCGCGACCGACGGACGCCAGCACATCCTCGATGTCCTTGCGAGCCAACCGGTGCAGGACGGGCTTCAGGCTTTCCTTGGTGAAGGTCTTGCCGGCTCGTTCGAAGGCACGCTCAAGGATACGCGCGCCGAGACCCGAATACTGCTTGCGGATGGCATTCTTGGTGGCGCGGCGGATGGCGGCGCGCGCCTTGCCGGTGACGACGACCGATTCCCACGCGGCTGGCGGCACCTGCGCCTTGGAGCGGATGATCTCGACCTCGTCGCCATTCTTCAATTCCGTCATCAGCGGCATGATGCGGCCATTGACCTTGGCGCCGACGCAGGTGTCGCCGACATCGGTGTGGACGGCATAGGCGAAATCGATCGGCGTGGCGCCGCGCGGCAAGGCAATCAGCATGCCCTTCGGCGTGAAGCAGAACACCTGGTCCTGGAACAGCTCCAGCTTGGTGTTTTCGAGAAAATCTTCCGGATTGTCGCCTTCGGCCAGTTGCTCGATGGTGCGCCGCAGCCAGGCATAGGCGTTGGTCTCCTTCGAGATCGCATGGCCGGCGCCGTTCGTCTTGCCACCGGTGTCCTTGTAGATGGAATGGGCGGCGACGCCGTATTCGGCGATCTTGTTCATCTCGCGGGTGCGGATTTGCAGTTCGACGCGCTGGCGCGAAGGGCCGACGATGGTGGTGTGGATCGAACGGTAGTCGTTCTGCTTCGGCGTCGAGATGTAGTCCTTGAAACGGCCGGGCACCATCGACCAGGTGGTGTGGATGGCACCCAGCGCGCGATAGCAATCCTCGACGGTGTCGACGACGACGCGGAAGCCGAAAATGTCGGACAGTTGCTCGAAGGACAGCGCCTTGGCCTCCATCTTGCGGAACACCGACCATGGCTTCTTCTGCCGGCTCTTCACGCCGGCGTTGATGGCATGCTTCTCAAACAGTGCCGACAGCGCCTTTTCAATGTCGGTCAGTACGCCCTTGTTGCGCTCGAAGATCTCGGCGAGGCGGGCGGTGACGGCGCGGTAGGCTTCCGGATTGATGAAGCGGAAGGCGATCTCTTCCAACTCCTCGCGCATGCCTTGCATGCCCATGCGCCCGGCCAGCGGCGCGTAGATGTCCATCGTCTCCTCGGCAATGCGCAGGCGCTTGGCCTCGGGCATGTGATCAAGGGTGCGCATGTTGTGCAAACGGTCGGCGAGCTTGACCAGCAGCACGCGCACATCTTCCGAGATCGCCAGCAGAAGCTTGCGCAGGTTCTCCGCCTGCTCGGCCTTCTTGGAGACGAGATCGAGCTTCTTAAGCTTGGTCAGGCCCTCGACCAGCTTGCCCATTTCGGGGCCGAACAGATCGTCGATCTCGGCTCGCGTCGCCGTGGTGTCCTCGATGGTGTCGTGCAGCAGGGCGACGGCGATGGTCGCCTCGTCCATGTGCATCTCGGTGAGGATGGCCGCGACCTCGAGCGGGTGCGAGAAATAGGGATCGCCGGAAGCGCGCTTCTGGTGGCCATGCTTCTGCATGGCGTAGACATAGGCTTTGTTGAGCAACGCCTCGTTGACGTCAGGCTTGTAGCGCTGCACGCGCTCGACAAGCTCATACTGACGCATCATGGGCTAAATCTCTCGGCGATGAAATGAATCATGCGCCGCACTGTCGTACGGCGCATGTCCGGTACCAACTGTCGCAAATACCAGATTCATACATTATGCCAAGTGCGGCCAAAACTGCATCTGGTATTTGCGACAGTTGGTACTCGATAGCCACGAAACTGCCGTGACGGAAGGGCCGGAAGATTGTTCCAGGCGCTTCCGGAGAGCTGTCTTAGTAGTCGTCGCTCTTTTCCGGCGGGACCAGACCTTCGATGCCGGCCAGCAGGTCTTCCTCGGTCATGCGATCGAAGGTGACGTTGTCCTCGGCGTCGTCGGTGTCGGCGGCGGCGACGGCACCGCCAGTCTGGTCGGCGATCACTTCGCCATCGGCTTCGGGCTCGTCGACCTCGACATGCTTCTGCAGCGAATGGATCAGATCTTCCTTGAGATCGTCGGGCGACAGCGTCTCGTCGGCAATCTCGCGCAGCGCAATGACCGGGTTTTTGTCGTTGTCGCGCGGGACGGTGATCTGCGCGCCCTGGCTGATCTGACGGGCGCGGTGGCCGGCCAGAAGCACCAGCTCGAAGCGGTTGTCGACCTTGTCGATGCAATCTTCAACGGTTACGCGGGCCATGGATTGCCCCTTTCATGCCTGGATGTGACGGAAAACAGGCGCGGTCCATAACCCGAACGGCGCCAAAATACAAGCATCATGGCGATGCAGGCCCACAGGGCACTCAATCCCTCCATCAAACTCCGGATTTGGCAAAACCGGCCGCGTCCACGGTTCGGCTCTACGATCACAATTGCTTGCAGTGCGCCAGACGCCCTTGGATTGCCACCAAACTGGCGTTATCTCCGTTGGTCCAAGGTCGCCGGTTTTCATGAGCCTGACCAATAGTCGATACCGCATTTCGTTTAGACGGCGCTTATTTCGAAAAGGATTATTTCGATGTTCGACCCTCGTGAAAAAATCGCCCTGTTCATCGACGGCGCCAATCTCTACGCCACCTCGCGCGCACTCGGGTTCGACATCGACTATCGCAAGCTTTTGGCGAGCTTCCACAAGCGTGGTTACCTGTTGCGCGCCTATTATTATACCGCGCTGGTGGAGGACCAGGAGTATTCCTCGATCCGGCCGCTGATCGACTGGCTCGACTATAACGGCTTCAAGGTGGTGACCAAGCCGGCCAAGGAATTCACCGACTCGACCGGCCGCCGCAAGATCAAGGGCAACATGGACATCGAGCTCACTGTCGATGCGCTGGAACTCGCCGACGTCGTCGACCACTATGTCATATTCTCCGGAGATGGCGATTTCCGCACGCTGGTCGAGGCGCTGCAACGGCGTGGCCGCAAGGTGTCGATCGTCTCGACCATGGCCTCGCAGCCGCCGATGATCTCGGATGACCTGCGCCGCCAGGCCGACCATTTCATCGACCTGGCGACGCTGAAGAACGAAGTCGGCCGCGATCCCTCCGAGCGGCCCGTAAGGCGGCCCGAACCGGCCGAAGTCGAGGAGGACGACTACTGAGGCCGGTCGACTTGACCGTCCTCTCCGCTTCCGAACCCAGCCGCGACTGCCCACTTTGCCCGCGGTTGCATGACTTCATCGCCGAATGGCGGCAGCGCGAGCCGTCCTGGTTCAATGCGCCAGTGCCGACCTTCCTGCCACCGCGCGGCGAAGACACCGTCCGGCTTCTGATCGTCGGTCTGGCGCCTGGTTTGCGCGGCGCCAACCGCACCGGGCGCCCGTTCACCGGTGACTATGCCGGTGACCTGCTCTATTCGACACTGATTGCCCACGGTTTTGCACGCGGCGAGTTCAAGGCGCGGCCCGATGACGGGCTGGAACTCGTCGGCACGGCCATCACCAACGCGGTGCGCTGCGTGCCGCCGGAGAACAAGCCGGTGGGCGCCGAGATCACCACCTGTCGGACATTTTTGGTGTCGACGATCGCTCGCTTTCCAAACTTGCGCGCCGTGCTGGCGCTGGGATCGATCGCGCACCAGTCGACCGTGCGGGCACTGGGCGGGCGCATCGCCGCCTATCCGTTCAAACATGGCGGGCAATTGCCCGCCGGCGGCATTACGCTGTTTTCGAGCTATCATTGCTCGCGCTACAACACCAATACCGGCGTGTTGACTGAAGACATGTTCGTCAGGGTGTTTGGCGACATCGCGGCATTCCTGGAGACCTGAAGTATCGGACGTCGTACGGTCTCCGGTGCCTGCCTACACCGGCAACAGGGCATCCGGTTTCACGTCGCCGATCGAGGCATAGGTATGTGTTTCCTTCACGCCCGGCAGCGGCAGGATGACGCGTTTGAGAAAGTCCTGATAGTCGGCCATCTCGGCAATGCGCGCCTTCACAAGATAGTCGAAGCCACCGACGACCATATGGCATTCCAGAACCTCGGGCGCCTTTGCGACCGCCTCGGCGAAACGATCAAAAATATGCGGGGCCGTGTGATCGAGCCGCACCTCGATGAAGACAAGCATGCCTCGGCCAATCTTTACCGGATTGAGCACCGCCCTGACGGCGGT
>NZ_RZSJ01000499.1:0-4620 GCF_003998025.1 Mesorhizobium sp. M8A.F.Ca.ET.021.01.1.1 | reverse complement strand
GATCCGACCCGGCAAAGGCCGCTTTGGCCTTGTCGATATCAGCCAGCGTCACCGTGTCCGTAATGTCGAATCCTTTCGAGTTGCGGCGCCCGATCCCAAAGATCTGGGATGGCTTGGCGATCGCCGGATTGGCGGCCGGCCCCTGGCTTTCGACCGTTTCCAGCGGATCACGCGCGATGTCCTCCGGCTCGACGTCCTCGTCGGTCAATTGGTGCACGAAGGAGGAATTGGCGCCGTTCTCCAGCAGGCGACGGACCAGATAGGCAAGCAGGTCCGAATGCGCGCCGACGGGAGCGTAAATGCGGCAACGCGTGCCCTCTGACCGGCGCACGGTTTCGTGCAAGGCCTCGCCCATGCCATGCAGGCGCTGGAATTCGAAGGTATCGCGGTTGTCAGCCATCGACAGGATGGCGGCGACGGTGTGGGCATTGTGGGTGGCGAATTGCGGATAGATCCGGTCGGTCATGCCAAGCAGTTTTCTCGCGCACGCAATGTAGGAAACGTCGGTGTTGGCCTTGCGCGTGAACACGGGATAGCCGGAAAGGCCGAGCGTCTGCGCCCGCTTGATCTCGGTGTCCCAATAGGCGCCCTTGACCAGCCGCACCATGATGTTGCGATTGTACTTTTTCGCCAGTGCATAGAGCCAGTCGATGGTGAAAGCCGCGCGCGGACCGTAGGCCTGCACGACGACGCCGAACCCGTTCCAGCCGGCGAGCTCCGGCTCGGCCAGCACCCGTTCGATGACGTCGAGCGACAGGTCGAGACGATCGGCCTCCTCGGCATCGATGTTGAGGCCCATGCGCGAATGCCTGGCCGCGAGTGCCAGCGACAACAGCCGCTCGGCCATCACAGGCAGCATTTCCTCCTTCTGCGCCACCTCGTAGCGCGGATGCAGCGCAGAAAGCTTGACGGAGATGCCATGGTTGAAGCGGATATCGGGGCCGTTGGAGCCAGCGTCGAGCGAGGAAATGGCGTCGGCATAGGCCCTGTGATAGCGCAGCGCGTCCGCCTCGGTGCGGGCGGCCTCGCCCAGCATGTCGAAGGAATAGAGATAACCCTTCTGCGTCATCGGCCGGCCGCGCTTGACGGCCTCGGCGATGGTGCGGCCAAGTACGAACTGTTCGCCCATCTCGCGCATGGCCGCGGCCACCGCCTTGCGGATGACCGGCTCGCCCAGCCTGCGCACCATCGAGCGCAGCGTACCTTCGATGCCGCCCTCGCCTTCATCGAGCACGCGCCCGGTCAGCATGAGCGCCCAGGTCGAGGCGTTGACGAAGATCGAACTCGAACCGCCCGAATGCGCCGACCAGTCGTGCGGCGCGATCTTGTCGGCGATGAGGTCGTCCATCGTCTCGGTGTCGGGCACGCGCAGCAGCGCCTCGGCCAGGCACATCAGCGCTACGCCTTCCTTGGTGGACAGACCGTAGGCGGAGAGGAAGACTTCCATCAGCCGGGGATCGGTGGAGCCCCGCACCGCCCGCACCAGGTCGGCCGCGCGGGCCGAGATCGCCTTGCGGTCTCCGGCCGAAAGCCCGGTCGCCTCGGCCAGTCGCCTTACGGCCTCGTCTTCGTCGGGCAAATAGTTGGCGCGGATCTGCTGGCGGATGGCGTCGAGCGGCATGGCGGTCCTATGAGCAAGCACAAGGGAGCGGACCGGCGGTCACCGGACCGAATGGCGCAAGCTAGCACAAGTCACAGATCTGAGGCGGTCTGAAAAAATCGACAAGCCAGTGCAATTGACCTATCATGTCGCCGAAAAATTGCTCATACAGGCTGCGGCTTCGATGACAGAAGACCAATTGGACCGCATCGACAGGAACATCCTGTCGGCACTCGCCGGCAATGGCCGGCTTTCCATGTCGGAACTGGCGGCCAAGGTCGGCCTGTCGAAGACACCGGTGCAGGCGCGGGTGAAGCGGCTGGAGAAGGATGGCTACATCAGGGGGTACCAGGCGATCATCGATCGTGAGCGCATGGGTGAAGGCCATGTCGCCTTCGTCCAAGTGAAATTGTCGGACACCCGATCCGCGGCGCTCGATGCCTTCAACCGGTCCGTACAGGCCGTGCCGGAGATCGAGCAGTGCCACATGATGGCGTCGAGCTTCGATTATCTCCTGAAGGTCCGCACCCGCGACATCGCCGCCTACCGGCGCGTGCTCGGCGAGCGCATCTCGGCCCTGCCTCACGTCGCCCAGACCTCGACCTTCGTGGCGATGGAGACGGTGAAGGACCGATGACCATGATCCCGAAAAGTGGAAGCCGGTTTCGGACAAGATCAGGTCAAACAGAAAGGGCTATTCCGACAGCGTCTTCAGGAACGCCACCAGTGCGGCGCGCTCGCGGTCCGACAACTCCAGCGGGTGGACCTCGGATACCCCTTCGACGCTCGGCGCAGCCTTGGCATAGTGAGCCACCACCTCGTCGAGCGATGAAAACTGCCCGGCATGCATGTAGGGCGGCCGTGTCGCAGCACCGCGCAGCGACGGCGTCTTGTAGGCGCGCACCAGTTCCGGCGCATCCTTGACCATGAAGCGCAGTTCGCCGCAGGCACTGGCCTCGCCATCGCGATAAGCGCCGAAGCAGTTGAAGGGGTCGGCCTCGACCTGCGCTACCGCGTCGACGCGCCCGCGATCCGCCGGCAAGCCGGCAACAGGCGGCACACCCGTATTGTGAAAACCGTTGTCGGTGAAACGCGGGCCATTGTGGCAGGTCACGCAATTGGCCTTGCCGATGAACAGTTTCAGCCCAAGGATTTCTTCCGGCGAAAAGGCCGCATCGCCTTTCGGCTCGGCGCCTGTGGCAAGGTCCAGCGCAAAGCGGTCGAATCGCGTCGGCGCCGGCTCGATCGAGCGTTCGAAAGCGGCAATCGCCTTGCCTATATTGGCATAGACGCTGTTGATGGCGTCACGCTGCGCATCGCTCATCGCGTTCCAGGCAGCTTTTTCGGTATCGCTTCCAAGCGGGCTGGCATTCAGCGGAATGCCGGAAAAATCGGGCAATGGCCCGAAAATGCGCTCATAGCGTTCGCCGAAGCGCGCCTTCATGTAATGCGCGTAGGCGGTGCGGTTTCCCGCCTGTTCCAACGGATTTTCGAGGGGTGTCAGCGCCTGCGCCCACAGGCTGTCGCGGCGGCCATCCCAGAAGAACCAGGGGTCGCGCGCCACACCGGCCAGCGGCATGGTGCGCCGGTTGGTCCGGCCGACACCCACCGCCTGCGGCAGGTCGTCCTGGAATTGGCGGTCGATCTTGTGGCAGGTCGAGCAGGACACGGTGCCGTCGCGGCTCATCCCAACATCGAAGAACAGCGTCGAGCCGAGCGCTGCGGCGGCCGGCACATCAGCGAAGCGGTTGGTGGTGTCAGGCTTCAGCGCCGGCAGCGTATTCAGCGCGAGCGAAGCG
Organism: Mesorhizobium sp. M8A.F.Ca.ET.021.01.1.1; assembly: GCF_003998025.1. NCBI lineage: Bacteria > Pseudomonadati > Pseudomonadota > Alphaproteobacteria > Hyphomicrobiales > Phyllobacteriaceae > Mesorhizobium > Mesorhizobium sp. M8A.F.Ca.ET.021.01.1.1. The sequence continues at coordinate 1,221 of NZ_RZSJ01000499.1, read as the reverse complement.
ATCGTCTTCTTCTCGGCATCGGAAAAATCCGGCTTGCCGCAACCGCCAAGGAGCACGGCCACCGTCAGCGCCAAAAAGCAGAAAAGGCGCCTCATCGACCGCTCACAGCACCACGTTGAACAGCACAGTGTCGGAGCCCGCGCCGGACGATATGGCGAAACGCAGTTGCCACCAGCCGCTCATGGTGAATTTGAGCCCCTCGATGCGGTAGCGTCCCTCGCCGAGATAGTCGGTCGCCTGCGGACTGGTCGGCAGACCGTGATTGTGCTGCGGCATGCCGCCGGAGATGGCGATCGCGGCTCGCTCCACCGAAGCCCCTGTCTTTGTCTTCAGCGTCAGCACCCAGGATTCCAGCTCGCCCTGCCGCACCACGCCGCGTTCCGGCACGAAACTCGCTACATACAATCCGTTGTCGGTTTTCTTCGTCCTCGAGACATCCGGACCGACAGGCTGTGCCGAATGCGGCGCGGTCAGATAGACGACCGCGAGAACGCCGACCAGCAAAGCAGCCAGACCAAGACCTGCCAGGAGATAACGCCATAACGATGCCAAACCGGTTCCTCTTCTGCGGATAACGTTCTGCCGGACGGATCGCATCCCGCCAGGCTGTGGGAAAACGCTGTGGCGGAAAAAAGCCTGCTTGCCAAGCATGGCGCTGCGTCCGGCAAAAAGCTACAGCACCGACATCACTGGAGGATTGCAGATGATGGGAAACGGCGTCGCCTCGATTGGCGAATGCATGCTGGAACTGTCGGGCCAGACGGGCCCGAACTGGCGCATGGGTTTTGCCGGCGACACGTTCAACACGCTGTGGGCGTTGCATGCGCTTAGCGCTGACCTGCCGGCAACCTATGTCTCGGCCTTCGGCGACGACCCCTTCTCCCAAGGCCAGATCGCTTTCTTCGCTGAAAACGGCATCGGCATCGGCTCCAGTCCGGTCATACCGGGCGCGCGCCCCGGCCTCTATGCGATCACGCTGACCGGTGCCGAGCGCTCCTTCACCTACTGGCGTGGCGACGCCGCCGCGCGGCAGCTAGCTTCGGATCCGGCGGCACTATCGAAAAGCATGCAAAATCAATCGCTTGTGTACTTTTCCGGAATCACTTTGGCAATTCTCGACGATGCCTCGCGCAAGACGCTGCTGGCGGCCGTGGGCAAGGCGCGCGCGGCGGGCTCGACGATCGCCTTCGATCCCAACTACCGGCCACGACTGTGGCGCGG
>NZ_RZSJ01000498.1:0-4629 GCF_003998025.1 Mesorhizobium sp. M8A.F.Ca.ET.021.01.1.1 | reverse complement strand
GGCGCGTCCGTCGTCGTCGCGGCCGCTGTTTTCATGATGACGATCGGGCCGCGCCCCGACTTCATGGTTGCCGCGCACACGATGCGCTTCCTGTCCAAGTTTGTTTTCACCATCGTGCTCGCCATCAGCGCCTTCGCCCTGATCCGAGCCCTGTCGACTCCGGGTGCGGCGACAGGCCGGGCAATGGCGGCGATGATCGCCGCGCCGCTGCTGGTCGCGGTGGCCGTGGTGCTGGAGCTCTTCATGGTACCGCAGGCGCTGTGGGGCACGCGCATGATCGGTTCGAACATGATGATCTGCATGACCTTCATCCCGCTGATCGGCATCGGTCCGCTGGCCATCTTCCTGTGGATGCTGCGCTATGGCGCGCCGACACGGCCGGTGCTTGCCGGCGCGGCCGCGGGGCTGCTTGCCGGCGGGCTGGCGGCGACTTTCTATGCGGCGCACTGCTTCGACGATTCGCCGCTTTTCGTTGCCACCTGGTACACGATCGCCATCGCGGCCCTTGCCTTGCTTGGCGCGCTCGGCGGTCGGTTTTTCGTGCGTTGGTAGCAGGATACCGCGCCCAGACCCCGTGAATACCGATCCTTAATCATGCCGGCAATTGTTTGCCGGTTGTCCATATCGCCGATGCCCCGGACGCAACCTTTCCTTAAAATCGATCCTTCAGGGTTTCGATGGAAAAAAAGCGATTGCCCACGGGGGTGGCATAAATCGTGACATTGCGAAGTATCATCGGGCCGGGACGGTACAAGCATGCAGCGCTGGCGCTGCTTGTGGCCGGTCTTGCCGTGGTGGCCGCCTCGCTTGTGCCGTCAAGGCTGGACCTCGGCACGGAAGCACTCGGACTTTGCCTTCAAATATCGGTCGCCGTGACGGTCTGCGCGCTTTTCCTGGCCTATCTGTTCATCGGTCGAATCTCGGAGGATCGACGGCAGATCACGGAGAGCGAGCAGCGGTTCCGCCGGGCCATGGAGGACTCGGCCATCGGCATCGCCATCGTCAGCCTCGACGGGCGCATTCTCCAGACCAACCCCGCCTTCGCCACCATGCTTGGCTACAGCCGCGAGGAAATCGAGGCGTTGACCTTCTTCCAGATCACGCATCCCGACGATCTGCAGATCGGACGCGAAACGATGGCCGGCCTGAGGGCGGGCACCGTCGATACTTTCCACTTCGAGAAGCGTTATCTCAGGAAGGACGGTACACCCGTCTGGGCTAATCTTGCCGGCTCCGTCATTCGCGATGGGAGGAGTGGGCGCCCGCTTTATCTCGTCTCGCAGATCGAGGATATCGACGCGCGCAAGCAGGCCGAAGCGCGCATCACCGAGGCCGAAACGCGCTGGAACTTCGCGCTCGCCGGCGCCGGTCAAGGTGTCTGGGATTTCGACATGCGCAAGGGGGGCACGACCTATTCCGCCACCTGGGTCAAGATGCTGGGCTATGGGGATGGCGAGCTCGATGGCGACCCCGACCGCTGGCTGACGATGATCCATCCAGACGACCGCGCCACGGTCGCGGAGGCCGATCGCGCCCATCTCGACGGCCAGACGGAATTCTTCGAGGCCGAGTTCAGGATGCGCCACAAGGACGGCCGCTGGATCTGGATCCTCGACCGTGGCAAGGCAATCGAGCGCGATGCCGACGGACAGCTGGTCAGAGCGATCGGCAGCTTGACCGACATCACCTTGCGCAAGCAGGCCGAAGAACGGCTCATCGTCGCGGCGGCGATGCTGGCCGACGAGAAGGAGCGGCTTAAGGTGACGCTGCAATCGATCGGCGATGCGGTCATCTGCACCGATGCCGCGAACCGCGTCACCTTCATGAATCCGGTGGCCGAAAAGCTGACCGGCGTTTCCAGCGACGACGCGCTGGGCAAGACGCTGAGCCATGTCTACTGGGCTGTCGACGAGGAGACGGGCCACAGGATCGGCATGACGCGGCCGGCGACAGGCGAAGAGGCGCGCTCCGACCAGAACAGCCGCGCGGTCCTCATCCGTCGCGACGACACACGCTGCAGCATCCGCCAGGTCGTGTCGCCGATCATCAACGAACGCAACGAATTCGGCGGTCTGGTGATCGTCTTCCAGGATTTCACCGATGCGCGCGCCCTGCAGCGCCAGCTTGCCCATGCCGCCGCCCATGATGCGCTGACCGGGCTTGCCAACCGCTCGAGCTTCATCCGCGCCATGGAGGGACTGGTCGATCAGGCACGCAAGGACGGCACGACGGCTGGGGGCCACCATCAGTTCATGTTCATCGACCTTGACCATTTCAAGCTGGTCAACGACACGGGCGGTCACGCGGCGGGAGACGCCCTGCTGAAGCGGGTCGCCGAGGCGGTGCGCGGCGTGCTTAGTCCTGAAGACATCGTCGCGCGCCTGGGCGGCGACGAATTCGCTGTCATCCTGAAGTCGGGTTCCGCACCCGGCGCGAGGATCGCGGCGCGCTCCATCATCGATGCGATAGCCGGCCTGAACTTCACCTGGGATGGCCGGCCGCACGCGATCGGCGCCAGCATCGGGCTGACGGCGATCTGCGCCAATTGCGGCGAAGTCGACGAGATCATCGCAAGGGCCGACGCCGCCTGCTATGCGGCCAAGGCAGCCGGCCGCGGATGCGTTTCCGTGGCGCCGGACGGCAAGATCGGCGACGACAGGTCAGAACCGCCCAAGCCGCTCGCCGCGGCCTCGTGAGCGGACGCGTCAGCGTGTCGGAACGGGGTGCTCGCCGCGATAGTCGTAGAAGCCGCGTCCGGTCTTGCGGCCGAGCCAACCGGCCTCGACATATTTGACCAGCAGCGGGCAGGGGCGATACTTCGAATCCGACAGGCCGTCATGCAGCACCTGCATGATCGACAGGCAGGTGTCGAGGCCGATGAAATCGGCAAGCTGCAGCGGTCCCATCGGATGGTTGGCGCCGAGCCGCATGGCGGTGTCGATGGCATCGACCGATCCGACGCCCTCATAGAGGGTGTAGATCGCCTCGTTGATCATCGGCAGAAGGATGCGGTTGACGATGAAGGCCGGGAAATCCTCCGAGACCGTGATCGTCTTGTCGAGCTGCTTCACATAGGTCTTCGCCGCCTCGAAGGTCTGGTCCTCGGTGGCGATACCGCGCACCAGTTCGACCAGCTTCATCAGCGGAACCGGGTTCATGAAATGAATGCCGATGAAGCGCTCCGGCCGGTCGGTCTGCGCGGCTAGCCTTGTGATCGAAATCGACGAGGTGTTGGTCGCCAGGATCGCTTCGGGGTTGAGCTGCGGGCAGAGCTGCGCATAGATCTTGCGCTTGACGGTTTCGTCCTCGGTCGCTGCCTCGATCACCAGATCGGCGCCGGCAAGATCGGCCATCGCCGGTGCCGACGCGATGCGTGCCATGGCCTGGTTGCGGAGTTTCTCGTCGAGCTTGCCGGACCCCACCTGACGGGCCATGTTGCCGCTGATGGTGGCGATACCCTTCTCGATACGGTCGGGCGATATATCGTAGATCAGCACCTTGTAGCCCGAAAGCGCGGAGACGTGGGCGATGCCGCCGCCCATCTGGCCCGCACCAATGATGCCGATCGTCTCGATCTTGCTCATTACCCGATCCCGTCCGGAGCGTTTTTCGCCACAATCGCGAACCGCCCCATCTCTTTGTTTTCCCGCAATTCCCGGCGCAAAAACCCCTGCGCACTGCCGCTGGAATTGCTCTCAGCCTTGTGGCCTGCTTATTGTGCGGTGCAAACTAAAAGGGTGGGGCGACTTCGTCTACCCCACCCCTCGTAATTTAATACGGTTGCGCGGAAGCGTCAAAGCGCCTTCTGCAACTCCGGCAGGATGACGAAGAGATCGCCGACGAGGCCGTAGTCGGCAACCTGGAAGATCGGCGCTTCCTCGTCCTTGTTGATGGCGACGATGACCTTGCTATCCTTCATGCCGGCGAGGTGCTGAATGGCGCCGGAGATGCCGACCGCAATGTAGAGATCGGGGGCGACGACCTTGCCGGTCTGGCCGACCTGCCAGTCGTTCGGCGCATAGCCCGCATCGACGGCGGCGCGGGAAGCACCGACGGCGGCACCGAGCTTGTCGGCGACCGGCAGGATGACTTCCTGGAATTTTTCCGAGGAACCGAGCGCGCGGCCGCCAGAGATGATGATCTTGGCCGAGGTCAGCTCCGGACGGTCGGTCTCCGACAGCTTGTTCTCGACGAAGGTCGAGAGGCCGGGATTGGCCGCCGCATGAACCGTCTCGACCGAAGCCGAACCACCTTCGGGTGCCGCCTGGAAGGAAGCGGTGCGCACGGTGATCACCTTCTTTGCATCGGTCGACTGTACCGTCTGGATGGCGTTACCGGCGTAGATCGGCCGCTTGAAGGTGTCAGGCGACACCACTTCGATGATCTCGGAAACCTGCGCAACATCGAGCAGGGCCGCGACGCGCGGCGCGATGTTCTTGCCAGCGGACGTCGCCGGCGCGATGATCGTGTCGTAAGCGCCAGCCAGCGAGACGACCAGTGCCGCCGTCGGCTCGGCCAGGCGCTCGGCGAGTTCGTCGGCCTCGGCGAGCAGCACCTTGCCGACGCCCTTCAGTTTCGCGGCTGCATCGGCAGCGGCCTTGGCGCCTTTGCCGGCCACCAGCACATGAA
>NZ_RZSJ01000497.1:0-4669 GCF_003998025.1 Mesorhizobium sp. M8A.F.Ca.ET.021.01.1.1 | reverse complement strand
CGGCTGCAGGCGATGAAGACCGGTGCGCTGATCCGTTTCGCCTGCGAGGCGGGTGCGATCCTGGCCGGTGCACGATCGGATGACATGGAAAGGCTGGCCGAGTTCGGTTCGGCGATCGGCCTTGCCTTCCAGCTCGCCGACGACCTGCTGGATTTGACGGCCGACGCCAGGCAGATGGGCAAGGCGACCGGCAAGGATGCCGCCGCGGGCAAGGGTACGCTGGTGGCCTTGCACGGCGCGGATTGGGCTCGCAAGCAGCTCGACGGTCTCGTCGGCCAGGCGCACGCGTTGCTCGAACCCTATGGCGAAAAGGCGGCCCTGCTCAAGGCCGCCGCGACTTTCGTGGCAACCCGCAACAGCTGACGGCAGGCCCCATATCGGGTTGCGCATGGTCGACGGCTCGGCGTCACCGCATCGATCCGATCCGCCGCGTCCCCGCAGCGCATGCATTGACCTGCGGTGCGCCAACGAAATCTTAATGTAAATGAAGCGTAATCCCGACCATTAAAATATGCGTATGTGTTGGGTTTGCGCATGCCGGAATATTCTTCCTTCATCCGGTCCGTCCGGATACGTTATCTTTCGGGACTGTTGGTTTTCGCGCTGGCTTCGGCCGCCATCATGGTTGCGCTCAATCGCGTCAATTCCTTGCGCCATGAAATCGATGCGCTGAGCAGCAATCTCGTCGTTTTCACCCGCGACCTGCGCAACGCCACCAGCTTCGCCGAGACAACCAGTTCCGCCTGGCGGATCGAGACGCGCGATGCGCTGACGGCTTCGGCGCGCGACCATTCCGAGCGCCTGACCGGCGAGATCGAGACGCTGAGCGCCCAGCTCGCCGCGATCCGCCCGCGGCTGTCGGCCAAGACCGTCAACGAACTGGCGGCAGCTTCCGTCAATGGCGATCTGTTCTGGTCGCCGCGTGACATGGTTCGCAACTTCAACCTGATGTCGGTGGCGCAAAAGACCGATGAATGGAGTTCTCGCGAAATCCGCAACCAGAACGACCTGTTCGTTCAGCCCATGCTGGTGCGTGTCCGTACCGCGATGGACGACGAACGTCATCTGGCGGACGCCTCCGGCGACCGGCTGCTTTTGTGGGCGAGCGGCCTGTTGTTTGCCGTGCTCGCCATCGTTGCCTTCTGGATCTTCCGGCCGATGGAACAGGCGATCCGCCGCGCCTTTGCCCAGTCGGCCGAATCCTTGTTCAAGGCCGAGGCGGCCGACCGCGCCAAGTCGGAATTCCTGGCCAATATGAGCCACGAAATCCGCACCCCGATGAACGGCGTGCTCGGCATGGCCGAATTGCTGGCCAAGACCGAACTGAACCCGCGCCAGAAGACTTTCACCGACGTCATCGTCAAATCGGGCAACGCGCTTCTCACCATCATCAACGACATCCTCGATTTCTCCAAGATCAATGCCGGGCAGCTGACGCTCGATCCTGCCCCCTTCCGCCTCTCGGAAGCGGTGGAGGATGTGGCTACACTGGTCTCGGCACGCGTTGCCGAGAAGAACCTGGAACTCATCGTGCGTGTCGATCCTCGGCTGCCGGCTTATGTCGTCGGCGACGCCGGTCGCTTTCGGCAGATCGTCACCAACCTGGTCGGCAATGCGGTGAAATTCACCGAGAAGGGCCATGTGCTGATCGATGTCGGCGGCGAAACCGTCAACGACGTTGTCCAGCTCAAGCTGCGCGTCGAGGACACCGGGATCGGCATCCCGGCCGAGAAATTGCAAAACGTGTTCGAGAAGTTCGCCCAGGTCGACGGGTCTTCGACCCGCCGTCATGAAGGCACCGGCCTTGGGCTCGCCATCGCCGCCCGTCTCGTCGACCTGATGGCCGGCAAGATCGGCGTCGAGAGCGAGATCGGCCGCGGTTCCGTCTTCTGGTTCGCCGTGCCGCTGCCGGTCCACCGCGCCGAGGCGCGCGACGCTATCGTGCCGGTGGACGTCACCGGCGCACGCGTGTTGGTCATCGACGACAATCCGGTCAACCGCGAGATCCTGCTCGAACAACTCAGAAGCTGGAGCTTCGACTGCGCCGCCGCCGAAAGCGGCGCAATGGGCCTCGCCTTCCTCGATCGCGCCTGCCAACTCGGTGCCAGCGTCGACTGCATCATCCTCGACTATCAGATGCCCGGCATGAACGGCGCCGATGTCGCCCGGGCCATCGCCGCCGACAGCCGGCTGACCGCCATCCCGGTCGTGATCCTGACCTCTGTCGACCAGGTCGATTTCGGCAAGATGATCATCGACTTCGGCATATCGGCGCACCTGACCAAGCCGGCGCGGTCGGCGGTCCTGCTTGGCACCGTCATCTCGGTCATCCAGAAGGCGCGCTCGCAGGTCGGCAAGGCGCAGTTCATTCGCGAACCGGTCCAACCGATGCAGGCGACTCCGGCCTTCACGATTATCCGTGGCCCCGCGGTACCGGTCGCGACTGTGCCGGAATCGAATGCCGCGCCGAACAACCCGATCGACATCCTCATCGCCGAGGACAATGACGTGAACCAGATGGTGTTCGGCCAGATCCTCAATGGACTCGGCCTGACCTACCGCATCGCCGGCAATGGCCGCACCGCGGTCGAGATGTACCGGTCGCTGCATCCGAGGCTGGTTCTGATGGACGTCTCGATGCCGGAAATGAACGGCTACGAGGCGACACGCGCCATCCGGGCGATCGAAGCGTCGTCGGGCGGCCACATCCCGATCATCGGCGTCACCGCGCATGCGCTGAAGGGCGACCGCGACAAATGCATCGAGGCCGGCATGGACGACTATCTGCCCAAGCCCGTTTCGCCCGATCGCCTGGGCGCCAAGATCGGCACCTGGCTCAGCGAGACGGTGGTGGCCAAGACCGCCTGACCACCACCAACGCCTCAGACGGCCGCGTCCAGATGAAACCGGCGCATCCAGTCCAGGCTTGTCTCGTCGGCGAGCTTCGCGACGCCGGGCCTGACATGCCCGGCATCCGGCGCCGGGACGCCGAGGGCTTCGCAGATGCGCAGCAATGCCACGGCCGGCTCGGCGGCAAGGTGCTCATAGCCGATCCGCAATGGTGCTATGCCCTGTTGTGCGAACCAGATGTTCCAGGCCGTATCATAGGCTTCCAGTTCTTCGACCTCGCCCTTGATGCGCTTGAAATCATAGTGAGGTTCCCTGGCAGGTCCCACCCTTTCGATTTCGGTTCCGTCGGGGGCGATATGCCAAAGACCGGTTTGCCGGGCTTTGACCAGGGAGACGGCCTGCGCGAGTTTGTTTTCGCGCGACAGGTGTATGTAGAGGACTCGGCCAAAGGCTCGTTCGAAACGCGCTGTGTCTGACGCAAGCCCGGGATAGACCTGATCGAGGATCGCCGACAGCTCATCCAGGTTCTCCCGCATCAGGCGCAAGCCGAAAATTTCAGTATCGCCCTTGCCGGCACCGATCGCCGCATTGAGATAGGCAAGCTGGAATTCACGCTCGCCCATCGTGTCGCGATCGGGCAATCCCCAATCCTGCGCCCACTCCGACACATCCTGCCGCCGGTAGAATGAGTGGGGATCACCGGTCGTTCCGGTGGCCGCCAACAGCTTGCACAGCAAGGTGCTGCCGGTTCTGGGCGTGCCGCAGATGATGTATCCGTCGAACATGGGCGCTCGCATGACAGGGCTGCTGCCCAAGGAGAGATGGTGGCCGCCGCTATAGCTGAAACCGTTGCTCGATGCGACGGGCACATTGCAGCGGCGTTTGGGCGTTCGTCTCGATTTCGAGATCGTAGCGTATCCGGTTGTGGACGCTCCTATTGCCAGCGCGCCAGCCCCGCCAACCTGTCGGCGCAGCGCTTCGCGCCCTCGGCCCTTACCGGTTGCGCACCACCACGCAGGCGCCGCCGACGCTTTGCAGCTTCTGGCAGATGACATTGGCGGCGGCGCGGTCGTCGATCCCGATCCTGACGGCGTAGATGCCGCGCCGGCCGATCGGCGTGCGCACCCGGCTCACCACAGGATCATGCCCGGCAAGCAGGGCCGGAAAGCGGCCCCGCACCCTGAGCCACTGGCCGATCGCCGCGCTGCGGCGAAAATTGCCCGCCACCTGGATGCCCCATGGCTTGATGTTGATCGAGGCCATTGCGACCGTCCGCGACATGATCACCGGCAGCTTGCGGCAGGCGACGGCGAAATCCAGCTTGGCATCGAGCGGCTCGACTTTGCCGGCATAGGCCGGGTCCGTGAACTTGTCGACCGGCTCGCCCATGACGTCGAACACATAGCTTTCCGTCTCCATCGGCAGGAAGCCGCCGGAATTCAGCCAGCGCGACACCCGGCTCTCGCCGGCATTGTAGGCGGCCGCCGCTAGGCCAAGATTGCCATAACTGGTCTTCATTTCGGCGAGATATCTAGCCGACGCCGGGATCGCCTGGTTGATGTCGAAGGAATCGGCAAGCCCCCGCATCTTGGCGGTGCCCGGCATGAACTGGGCAATGCCCTCGGCGCCGACGGGGCTCACGGCATTGGGATCGAAACGGCTTTCCTTCCAGATAAGGCGGGCGAAGAAGTCCCGGGGCAGAGCGTTCTGGTCGGCATGCGCCTGGATCAGGTTGCAGACCTTGTCGATCAGCCGCTGCTTGGCCGATTGCGGCGGATCGGCCAAGCAGCGGCTGATCGACAAGGTCTGCAACCTGATC
>NZ_RZSJ01000496.1:0-4689 GCF_003998025.1 Mesorhizobium sp. M8A.F.Ca.ET.021.01.1.1 | reverse complement strand
GATCAATGCCAAGGCCAAATCACAAAAGCCCAAGTCCGACCTGCCGCTCAAGCTGATCGAAATCCACCGCGAGGACATCGACACGCTGCCGAAGCTGATGAGCTTGCTGAAGGCGGCCCCTTTCCGCGTCATCCTGTTTTGCGACGACCTGTCCTTCGATCATGATGATACGTCCTACAAGTCGCTGAAGGCGGCGCTTGAAGGTGGCGTCGAGGGACGCCCGGCCAACGTCATCTTCTACGCCACATCGAACCGCCGTCACCTGTTGCCGCGCGACATGATCGACAATGAGCGCTCGACCGCCATCAACCCGTCCGAAGCGATCGAGGAAAAGGTCTCGCTATCCGACCGTTTCGGCCTCTGGCTCGGCTTCCACAAATGTTCGCAGGACGAATATCTCGACATGGTCAACGGCTATGCCAGCCATCATGGCCTCGATATCGATCCCGAGCAGCTGCGCGCCGAAGCGCTGGAATGGGCAACGACGCGCGGCAGCCGCTCCGGCCGCGTCGCCTGGCAGTTCACGCAGGATCTGGCCGGCCGGCTTGGCAAGCCGTTGAAGGATTGATGGGTTTGCTCGCGTCGCGGGTCCAACGTCATCCGGGCGGTTGAGCCCGTCGCAGATCGCCCGGCGTTTGGCCGATCTCGCGGCGCATCCAGTGCGCCAGGTGTGACTGGTGCGCGAAGCCGGTCAATTCCGCCACTTCACTTGTGCTGAGATCGCCTCGCAACAGCAGAACGCGTGCGCGTTCGACGCGACGTCGCAACACGTAGCGGTGCAGTGTTACGCCCGTCGCCACCTTGAACCATGTCCGCAAATGCGAACTGCTCGCCCCGGCAACCCGGCTTAGTCGATGGGTCGAAAGCGGTTCGTGGAGAGCCGCCTCGATGTACTCCAGCACGCGTTTCAGCTGGGTATCCGACAAACGGTTCGTTCGACCGATATCAGGTTCGCCGAGGCCAAGCAGCCTCACCGCCAGTGCGGCGCCAATGCTGTCGGCAAACAAAGGGTCACTCGGCGAGTTCGACTTCAATTCGCTCTCGAGCGCCCGGGCGAGATGTTCGATGCGCTGGTCACGAAGCAGGTGACGCGTGTCGAACCGCACTGCTTGTGCCTTGCCGCCAAGTTCCGCCGCCACCCTTTCCATCAGCGCCGGCTGCAACGCAATCTCTATCGTGTCGAACGGGGTTTCGGCCTCGAAGCCGCCTTCCTGGCCGGCCGGCACCAAGTCGATATCACCGGCGCGCCTGACGAAATATCGTCCGACCTGATTGCAGTAGGAACGCGTCGCCGCGCTGGCATGCACCATGATGCGATGGTGTGGCGCCCGGGACAGACGATGGACGCCAGCTTCGACATGCCGGGAGGCCATTGTTACGTCGGACGCGGCTTGGGCCGAAGCGTATTGCGAACGCATGCTCTCTCGATTCATGGCAAAACCTGTTCAAGATTTGGCAATTCCCGCGCGATTTTCAATGCCGTGGACCTGTACTCACGCCTCTCCATCAAACCTGGAAGAGAGGCTATGCCATGAGTTTCTATGTTGTTGTCGGAGCCGGCCCGGTCGGTCGCGAAACCGCTCGCCTTCTTGGCGAGGAAGGACATGACGTCGTTCTCACCAGCCGAAGCGTCGGTTCGAACGGATTGCGGAATGTGCGGGCCGTACAAGCCGACGCCACCGATGCCTCGGACCTCGCGCGTGTCTGCCAAGGCGCCGATGCCATCTTCATGTGTGCCATGGCCACCTATCACAGGTGGCCGACCGACTTCTTCCCCATCATCGACGGTACCGTGCGCGCGGCCGAAACGGTGGGCGCCAAGCTCATCGTACTGGGAAACCTGTATGGCTATGGGGAAAATGCCGACAGCCCGCTTCGCTCCGACCTTTCCCTGGACCCGACTTCGAAGAAAGGAACCGCCAGGACGATCATGTGGCAGCGGGCGGTTCGGGCCGATGTACCGGCGATCGAAGTGCGGTCGAGCGACTATCTCGGACATGGCGCCATCAGCTACTTCTCGCTTGTTGCGCTGCCTTCCATCATCGAGGGGAAACCCACCGCTTTCATTGGAAACCTCGATGCGACGCATGCCTGGGCCTTCACCAAGGACGTCGCCAGGACGCTTGTCGCGGCCTCCCGCTACACGGGCGAATGGGGGCGCGCGTTTCACGTTCCCTCGCAATACGCCTCACCCAGGGAGCTCATCCAGAAAACCGCTGCGATGCTTCGGCGAGAGATTTCAGAAACGCGTTCCTATTCCATCGCCGAGATGGAGGCATTGGGCATGCATGAGCTGATCGAGATGAGTTATCTTTTTGAGAACCCCTTATTGGTGGATTCTTCCGACGCGGAGGTCCTTCTCGGCATCAAGGCCAGCAGCCTCGAGGCCATGATCGCCGACACCCTGCGCGATCACCTTTGAGCCTTGAGCAACAGGCATCCGACAAAACTGAAAAAGCCCGCTCCTTTCGGGGCGGGCCTGAGCCGGCGGGCTGGACTGGAGGTCAGGCGGCCCGCAAATCGCTTTTTTTATTCTATTCGAGATAACCTGACGGGTCGACCGGAGCCGAGTTCTTGCGCACTTCGAAGTGCAGCTTCGGCGAGTCCGTCGTGCCGCTCATGCCGGACAGGGCAATTTCCTGGCCGCGCTTGACCTTCTGGCCGCGCTGCACCTCGATCGAGCTGGCGTGGCCATAGACGGTGACCAGACCATTCTCGTGGCGCACCAGCACCGTGTTGCCGAATTCCTTGAGCCCATCGCCGGCATAGATGACGACGCCGTTCTCGGCCGCCTTGACCGGCGTGCCTGACGGCACGGCGATGTCGACGCCGTCCTTGCCGGATCCGAAACCGGAAATCACCCGGCCGCGAACCGGCCAGCGCATCTTGCCGATCCCCGTGGCACCCGGCGCCACCGCGTCGTCGTCCTCAGCCTGCTGGATGACCTTCGCGTCCTTCTTCGGCGGCGTGTAGGAAGCCAGCGTTTCCGACGGCGTGGCCTTTGCCGCGGGCTGCGTGGTGGCCGTGGTCACCGGATCGATCTTGGCCGGCTTGGCGCTGGCGACTGTCGCCGTTCCGCCGGCCGGCACCTTCAGCGTCTGGCCAATCTTCAACAAGCCATCCTTCATGCCATTGGCCTGCTTCAGCGCGACGACGCCGACACCGGTCTTCCTGGCGATCGAGGACATCGTGTCGCCCGGCTGAACCGTGTAGGTACCGGCGGCGCCGGTCGCCTTGGCCGCCTGCGCCGGCTTGGGCTCCTTGGGCAGGCTCGCGGCGGCCGACGCATCGACCTGAGCGGCGGACTTGCCTTCCTTCAGCTTCGGTTGCTGCGGCAGCACGGCCACCTTGTCCGGCGCGGAAGCCGGGAGATCGTGCTTGCCGTCCTTCGCCGGCCCATCCTTCAACTGCTTTGCGTCGGCAACCTTCGGCTCGCTTTTGCTTGAATAGGCATAGGCCGGGATGACGATCTTCTGACCGGACTTCAGCCCCTTGGTCGGGCTCAGGCCATTCACCTTCATGATGACATCGGCCGGCACCTTGTAATGCGTCGCCAGGCCGGAAATGGTCTCGCCGTCCCTGACGACGATTTCGGTGGCGTGCGGCGTGCCTGCCTGGGCCATCTTCGGCTCGTCGGGCTGGGCATTCTTGAAAGGCTTCGCGGCCGGCGCGACGGTGCCGGTCGTCGTCCTGTCGACGTGAGGAGCGGGCCGAACCAGGGCCGGCGCCGATGCGACACGCACCGGATTGGCGGCAGGCGCGAGCGCTGGAGCCGGCTGCGCCTGCGCGGAAGCCGGCGGCGGCAATGGCCGGCTCGAAACCGGTTCGAGACTGGAGCGGCTCACCGACTGCGTGTGGGTGCCGTCGAGCGGAGCAGCCGAGACATCGCCCGGATAGGGCTGCGCCGCATCCTGTTTGTTGATGATGGCGCGCTGGTTGTTCGTCGAGGAGGTAAAGACGTCATCGACACTGTTGAACCGCGAAGCCTGGGAACTGCATCCGGCCGCCGCGCCCGCAATCATCAGAACAGCGCAGCCCCGCGCCAGATTGCGACTATTTGCCTTCAAAACACTGAGTTGCATCGCACTAACCCGCACAAAACGCTGCACCAACTGGACAGGATTAAAGCGCGTTAATGTTACTGGGCGGTTAACCCATTAGAATCCGACGAAAATTTTCTTAAAACATTTGAGGGTGGTCAGCGATACGGATAGCTGGGCCGAAATGAGATCCGCAGCCTGTCCGAAACTAGATAACCGCTGCCATGCTGCGCAGGATTGGTTGCAGCCGCACGATGCCGATATCCTCGCGTTCGAAACGGCTGCCGACCTTGGTGAGCTTGGCCAGCACCTGCTCGCCCTCTTCCGGCCCAATCGGCGCGATGACGATGCCGCCGCTCGACAACTGGTCGAGCAGGAAGCGCGGCAGGCTGTCGAATGCCGCCCAGGCCACGATGCGGTCGAACGGCCCTTCATTGGGCAATCCGTTGGAGCCATCGGCCTGGCGCACGATGGCATTGCCGATGCCGAGCGCCTCGAAACGCTGCCGGGCTTGCTCGACCAGCGTCTTGTAGCGATCGACGGTCACAATGCGCGCCGCCAGCCGCGACATGACAGCCGATGTGTAGCCGGAACCGGTGCCGATCTCGAGCACACGGTTTCCCGTTTCGATGGCGAGTGCGGCGATCAC
>NZ_RZSJ01000495.1:0-4739 GCF_003998025.1 Mesorhizobium sp. M8A.F.Ca.ET.021.01.1.1 | reverse complement strand
ATGCTATACGGTTGAGGAATACGGGCTGCTGGGCGTTGAACGTGAGCCAGGCAAGCCGGCTTTTGCCCTGATGGCCGATCGGAAGACCGGGCGCTATGTCGGTTCGGCTTTCATCAATTCCAGCCGGGCGATCCGGGAGCGCCTGTGGGAGCGCGTCCAGGAGCACGCCGGGCCGCCGCCCAAGGGAATGAAGCGGCCATCAACACAATGGGTGAAGCCGGGAATCATCGCGCGCGTGAAACACTTGCGCGGCGAGGAGGATTTGCGGCACGCCTCGCTGCAAGATTTCCGCGAGGAATAAGAGCGTCGACGAAATCCTCCCGAAACTTTTTCATGTTGGCTAGATTAAATGCCTATGGCGCTTTATTTTTTCGCCTTTTCGGATAACGGTGAAGCTCATCCCGACGAACAGGGGACAGACTTATCCAGTTTCGATGCCGTCAAGCGTGAGGCCGTCAGCGCATTGTTCGATCTGATAAAGGAGGTGTGCCGGATGGCGCCACCGCAAGTGGCCATCACCGGCCCTGCTATGATTTGAGTTCGGCTCGCCTCTCGGCGCTGGCCGCCGGTTGATCCCACCAGACGTGCCCGCTGCCGACAGATGGCGGGTTATTGTGTTTTTTAGCACATGCTACAATGCCGCTTTGCAGCGAGGCGGGCGTCGCATGCGGGCTTTACTGTTTTCAATGGTAGTGCTGCTGTTCATGGCCAGCGGCTTCTGGCTTGCGGCCGAGCTTGTGATCGCAGGCGGTTGACAACAATCGTCGGCGCAAGGCAGTTTCCCAGCGAGGGTAAAGCGAGGAGCACCACTATGAAGAAGGCCTATGAGAAGCCAGCGCTGATGAAGCGCGAGCGCCTGTCGGTTGTGACAGCCGCCGTGAGCCTGTCGTTTACACCGCCGCCTCCGCCGCCTTGAGTTCTGGCTGACTTTCTATCTAGGCCCGCTTTGCGCTGACCGGCAGGCGGGCTTTTTCTATTTTGGTCGAGGGAAACTGAGGATTGTTGCGGACTGTGTCTGCAGTGGCTCGTGACCCGATTTTTCATGCCAGTACACCTGGCGGAAATCCCGCTGGTCAACCCGCTGACCGCAAGCGGGACAATTGTAGAAATGGTCCTGCTCGTTTGCGAGTTCAGCCTCATGCACCTTTCCACGCATTGAGGGACCGAAGTCGGCGCTTTCGCTCCATGCCAAGAGATCTGGGCGCTGGTCAGGCCCAACCAGGCTGTACTCGTGAACGGTGGTCTTCTCCTCATCTACCGCACGGAACCAATGCTCTTGTGCTGCCCTGGGCAATAGCGGTTGACCGGCCAGCGTCTCGGCGGCCTTAAGCGGATCGCTCTCCACAACGATGCCAGAGACCACGATAGTGTCGCCGTAGATCTCTTCCACCTGATACTTCGTCATCGTCGCCTCATCCCAGAGCGTGAGCAACGTGGTTTGCTGCGCATTGTTGCATGACACATAGGTTTATTTTAGCACAAGCTGATTGAATCGCCTGTCGTGAGTTCGTGCATGCGTTTGAGTTCATCGAGCCAATGATGCCGACCCTGGTTGAAAAGCCACCACCCGAGGTCACGAGCTCAAGTCCGACGGCTATCGAAGCCAGATCATCAAGGATGAAACCGGCGTTCGCGTCTTCACCCGCCGCGGGCTCGACTGGACAGCCAAATACCGAGACCCCGCTAAGGCGGCCGGCGACCTCGATGTCGACAGCGCCATCATCGACGGGGAAATCATCGTGCTGAACGACGCCGGCTTTCTGACTTCACCAGGCGTCAACATGACCTGTATTTCTTCGCCTTCGATCTGTCGCACATCAACGGCCATGATCTTCGAGATATGCCGCTGGAAGACCGGCGCGAGATCCTCGCCGAGATGATGCCAGAGGGACAGCACATCCAGTTCAGCCAAGCGCTGCTGGGGGAGGCCAGCGCATCTTCCACCAAGCAGGCATGGAAGGAATGGTGTCAAAGCGGCGCGACAACAAATATCGCAGCGGTGCGTCGACGAACTGGCTGACGACCAAATGCTATACGGTTGAAGAATACGAGCTGCTAGGCGTTGAACGTGAACCGGGCAAGCCGGCTTTGCCCTGATGGCCGATGGGAAGACGGGACGCTATATCGGCTCGGCCTTCGTCAATTCCAGCCGCGTGATCCGCGAGCATCTGTTGGAGCGCGTCCAGCAGCACGCCGGGCCGCCGCCCAATGGAATGATGCGGCCATCAACACAATGGGTGAAACAGGGATCATCGGGCGCGTGAAACACTTGCGCGGCGAGGAGGATTTGCGGCACGCTTCGCTTCAGGATTTTCGCGAGGAAAAGCATGCCGATTCGAAGAAAGGCAACTGAAGCGGGAATTTTGGAACCTGAGGAACTGGTCCTGCTTGGGCGGGTATTCGAACAGATCAAGGTCAACAGTCAGTCGAAAGAATCGCTAGACGCGCTCGCATCGCGCGTCATCGCGAACTATGTGGCCGGCGTGACTGACGAAGCCGAGCTCGTCTCGCTGTCCAGGCAGCCTCTCGGCCGGTAGGAGAACAAGATGGCGGTTGCCAAGAAGGAGCAGGTCCAACTACGCGTGGATATACGGTGTGTCCAGGATGCAAGGAGGGCAAGCAGCGTGTCGTGCATTCGCAGGAACACGCTGATGTGTGGCTCCAGGGCTTTGACGGTCCCCTTGGCTGGCGCAGACAAGGCCAAGCCCATCTGCGGCCAGATGGAGACCGAACTAGACGCCTCGGCGGTCGACCGAGACGGACATAATCGACCACATGAGCTTACGGCTTAATGAGCGCGCGTGGCATCGATTTCCTGTACCAATGGATCGCGAACACGCTCCTAAGACGGCAAAACCATCTGTCATCGCCGTGGACGAACTTACCGATCAGCGAATTGCCGATGCGAAAGCGATCGGCATCAAGCGGGTCGAACTCGATGAGGAAGTGGACAGCCTCTTTCGCACCATCCTCGAGGCGATTGTGTATGTCGATCCCGGCATGCCCGACTGGCGCAGGCAACTCGCTGGTTAGATTCTTAATTAGCAATTACTAATATGCGCGTAGATTAGCGTCGCGGACGCTGCCACGCCCGCAATGGCCGGTGCGGCGACGACTCCTAAGGCTCCTGCTGCACCGGCCACCCCAGCGCCACTGAACGGAATTAAGCGCTTGCCGTACGGCGCTTGGACAGCGCCCGCCACAAATCGGTTTCGTCAATGAGGCCATCCTCAAAGGCTTCCATGACCTCGCGGGCCAGTTGTTCCCTCTGCTCGCGGTCCTTAAGCGCCAGACGACGCTCTTGGCATAGTTGGTCAAACGTGATGACTTCCGCGTCGTGAGCGTGGGCAGCGCGGCGCAAGCCCTGTCAACCTTCGATGCCGATCCAGGGTCGTTCAAGGCGCTGATTTCCGATATCCGGCCGGGTCGACGGCGAGGCCGGCTGGGAACTTGTCCGCCATGTTCGGCAAGCCAATCCGACGATGCCCGTGAGCTAACATCCGCCGCCACCGAGCGATCAAAGTGCCCTCCACCATCTCGCCCTCCGCCAGTCCTCGCCCCGGAGGTCTTTCCCTACGTGTGAAGGTGGTAGATCTTGCTCACAATCCTCCACTCCCCGGCGACCTTAAGCAGGGATAGATAGTCGGTGAACTTCATGCTCCCAAACTCGTCCTCAACCTTCACCGTGGCCGCATCGGCCGTGATATCGAGAAGCAAGATTTTCCAGTTGGGGCTATTGTTCGGTGCCAAGTCCGCACCCATGACCTCGCCCACATAGCCATCGACGCTCAGCCATTCCACTGCGCCCTGGTAGTTGCCGATGATTGATGCCGACGCGTGAAACGCCGTTCGCAGCTTTTCCTGGTCAGCAGTGGACATAGCGAGGACGTAGGACTCAACCACAGCGTTGATTTGGCGTTCGTCGGTCTGCGACATCAGGCTAAACCATCTTTTCCCAGTTATGCGAGACGAGCATACAGAAAGCTACCGCATTGGGAACCGAGTTCGAGACATCACGTTGCTCGTGACGGTCACCACGCTGTGGTCATGACCCAAAAACGGAGGAAATGCGATGAACATCAAGAAGCTCACTATAGGCGCGATGGCGCTCGCAATGATGACGGGTTCAGCTCTCGCTGGCAGCACCTCTGCGCTCGACGATCCGGCAAAGATGTCGCCGTTCTTCACCGATGCCGGCATGAAAACACTGAGGTCGGAAGCGGATTTCAAGACCGCTTGGATGGCCATGAAACCCGACGAGCAGAAGGCGGTGATTAAAGACTGCGGTGATACAACGCTCAACAAGGCGCATGCAGATTTCTGCGCGATGGCGAAAAAGATGGGTGGCTGAAAGCAGCCCCCTCCAAACCCTCGCCTCTTTCTGGCCCGCTCCTCACCGGGGGCGGGCCACTTGTTTGTCGGTCGCTGTTTAGACCTTTGGTTCAGCCTGGCCCTCAAAATATTTCGATTTGCTATTTATCTATAACCTTGCGGATTTTTTCGGCGAGTTCGTCGATGGTATAGGGCTTGGTCAGAAGTTCCGTTCCGAAATCGAGAGTACCATTGTGGACGATCGCGTTGCGCGTGTAGCCCGTGGTGTAGAGAACTTTCAACGATGGTTGGACGACCTTCACCCTGTCGGCCAGTTCGCGCCCCGACATTTCGGGCATGACGACGTCGGTGAAGAGGAGGGATGGCACCGTGCCGCCTTCCAGAGCCGCGAGGGCTTCCCGCGGGCC
>NZ_RZSJ01000494.1:0-4769 GCF_003998025.1 Mesorhizobium sp. M8A.F.Ca.ET.021.01.1.1 | reverse complement strand
TGACCACCGTGGCGGCGTGATCACCTTCGCGCGAGCGCCCGCCCCGGGCTCCGTTTTCGTTTGACGGCCCTGATGTCCGCCACCAAAGGTGCTTAGGCCGACCCGCTCGAAGCCGGAATAACCTGACACGCGCGGGACGGCTGGGGGAAAACCATGCCAAGCCTGCCGGAACTGATGCCGACCGAGGTGTCGGACGAAACCTTTGGCGGCGTCACCTATCACATAGCTGGCGAACTGGTGCCTGTGCTTTCCGTCGACGTGACGCGGATGCCTGTCTATTTCGAGCACCACATCCTGCTGTGGAAAAATTCCACGATCACCATCGGCCTGAAATCGCTGAAGGGGTCGCTGAAGCGCATGATGGCCGGCATGCAGATCTTCGTCACCGAGGCGTCGGGAGCGGGCATCATCGCCTTCAGCCGCGACGGACCCGGTCACATCGTGCCGATTCACCTGCGGCAAGGCGAGGAGATCCAGGTGCGCGAGCACCAGTTCCTGGCCGCCACCGGCAATGTCGACTACACGTTCGAGCGTGTACGCGGCCTGGCGACGATGCTGTTCGGCCAGAGCGGCTTCTTCATCGACCGGTTTCGCGGCGATACCGGGGACGGCATCGTCTGGCTGCACGGCTACGGCAACGTTTTTGAAAAGACGCTCGCTCCGGGCGAAACCATCGACATCGAACCCGGCGGCTGGCTGTTCAAGGATGCCTCGGTCAGGATGGAAACCAAGATCGACCGGCTGTCGAGCGGCTTCTTCGGCGCCAACATGAATTTCATCGTCAACCGCTTCACCGGCCCCGGCAGGGTCGGCATCCAGTCAATGTACCTGCATATGCCGACCGAGGAGTAGGCTGGGGGAGCCGCAAGCGGGACGGGTGATCGGCGTGCCGCCCTTGCGGCGGCGAATCAGGTCGGCACCGATGCGAATGTCGGTGGTCGGCAATTGCGTGGCCAATCGTCGCCTCCTTCAGCCCCTGGGCGCAGAGGATTTCCGCCTGGGCGCGCAGAGCTTTAGAAAGAGCGGCAAGGCTTGGCAAGCGTGCATCCGGCCACCCCAGGGATCACAGGCCCAGGGATCACAGGCTTGTGTCGGGTCCCTGGCGCGCCATTTGCGCGCTCCCGCGGCAAAACCCTTGCCTTCCCGAGGGCCTGACGCCATAAGCAGGAAACGGGCGCCACCAGCGCGAGGGTTCTGAGATGAAGACTTTCCTGACGCAGTTTTTCACCTGGTGGAACAGCCAGACGCTGGGAACGCGCCTGCACACCTGGCGGTACGGCAAGAGGGTCGGCCAGGACGAGGCCGGCAATGTCTACTATGAAGGCGGTATCGATTCGGAAGGCCGTACGCGCCGTTGGGTCATCTACCGCAACTATTCGGAAGCGTCGGCCATTCCGCCGGGCTGGCACGGCTGGATTCACCATCGTGTCGATGTCGCTCCCCCCAGCGACGACTACCGGCCGCGCGACTGGCAAAAGCCGCACCTGCCCAATCTGACCGGCACGCCCGCGGCCTATCGCCCGAAGGGCTCGGTGCTGACCAACCAACATCGCCCGCAGGTCACCGGCGACTACGACGCCTGGACGCCGGGGTCGTAACGGCGCGGGTTTGTAACCGTAAGGTGCAGGCCGGTCCTTTATCGCCACAATTGGTGTTTAGCTGCTTGCTGATCAGAAAACGGCGACTAGCCTTGGCGATCGATGGAATCACCTGGGCGCGAACCACCGGTACCCCTGCATGAGCTTTTTCAACCTGATATCGACAGGCGGTCTGACGCTAGCCGCCAGCCTCGCCGTCAGCACCGTCGCCTTTGCGGCTTCACCCACACCTGCCGCCCCGGCGCCGCCAGCGGCAGCGGGATCGGATCGCATTGCCAACCCGGTCGCCGAGTTCGCCGGTATCGACAAGATCACCGGCCGCATCATCACCTTCGATGTCTATATCGACGAGACGGTGCAGTTCGGCGCCCTGCAGGTGACGCCACGCGTCTGCTATTCCCGGCCGGAGAACGAGGAGCCGAAGACCGATTCCTTCGTCGAGGTCGACGAGATCACGCTCGACCGCAAGATCCGCCGCATCTTCACCGGCTGGATGTTTGCCGAAAGCCCTGGCCTCAATGCCGTCGAGCACGCCGTCTATGACGTCTGGCTGAAGGAATGCAAGCAGAAGTCGGATGTACCGGCGCCTGATGCTGGCAAGGCCGACGGAGCGAAAGCCGACGCCTCGAAGCCGGCCGCGACCAAGCCCGCCTCGGCCAGGCCCAAGCCCCCGGTCACTCCGGACGCGGCACAGCCGGACGACGCCGCGGAACCGGACACGACCACCGCCAACTGATCTCTTGGAACCGCCATGGCGGGCGCGCGTTGGAGCATCAAGACGTGCCCGGAGGATATGCTATGTCGGACAGCAAGCGGATCATGGCCAACAAGGCCGAGTTGTTGGAACTCGAAAAGGGGTTCTGGACGGGTGACAGTGCCTACTACGCCGCCAACGCGGACACCGAATGCCTGGTGGCGTTTCCGCGGATGGCCAAGGCGATGGATAATGCCGATCTGGCCGAGACCGCGACCAAGCCCAACCGCTGGCGCGATCTCGACATCGAGCTCAAGGGCATAATCGAGCCGGGCAGCGACATCGTCATGCTGACCTACGAGGCGCATGCGACGCGCGAGAATGGCGAACCCTACGCCGCACTGGTCAGCACCGGCTATGTCCACCGCGTCAACGGTTGGAAGATGATGTTCCATGCGCAGACGCCGATCGAGGCTGCGCCCAAGTAGGGCTTGATCCCTACGGAAAGAAGATCGCTTCACCCTTGAGCGCGTCGGCCAGCATCTTTTCATACTTGCCGCGCGGCACGTCGACAGCGCCAAAGCGCTTGAGGTGCTCGGTGGTGAACTGCGTATCGAGGAGCGCGAAGCCGCGTGCCTTCAGGCGCTCGACAAGATGAACGAGACAGATCTTCGACGCGTCCGTCTCTTTGGAAAACATGCTTTCCCCGAAAAACACCCGCCCGAGCGAGACCCCATAGAGCCCGCCGACCAGACGCTCCCCCCGCCATGCCTCGACCGAATGGCAGTGTCCCATCCGGTGCAGTTGCACATAGGCTTCGCGGATCGGCGCGTTGATCCAGGTCGAGCGGCGCTCCTCGCGCTTTTCGGCGCAGCCGTCGATCGTCGCCTCGAAGTCGAAGTCGAAACGGATGTCGAACGGGTGCCTGCGGATCGTCTTCTGCAGGCTTTTGGGCGTGTGAAAGCCCTCGAGCGGAATGATGCCGCGCTTTTCCGGGCGCACCCAGAACACTTCCGGGTCACCAGCACTTTCGGCCATCGGGAACACGCCCGAGGCGTATGCCTTGAGCAGAAGGTCGGTGGGGATGCGATAGCCTGGCGCGTATGGACGGGTCATCGCGTCCCCGCGCTATTCGCCCTTGGCCAGATATTTTTCCAGCCAATGGATGTCGTAGTCGCCGTTGGCGATGTCGGCATTGCCGACGAGATCGCGAAACAGCGGCAACGTCGTCTTGATGCCGTCGACGACGAATTCGTCGAGCGCCCGGCGCAGCCGCATCATGCATTCGACTCGGTTGCGCCCATGCACGATCAGCTTGCCGATCAGGCTGTCATAGTAGGGCGGGATCTTGTAGCCGGAGTAGACACCGGAATCGACGCGGATTCCGAGGCCGCCGGGCGTATGAAAATGGGTGATCGTGCCGGGCGAGGGGGTGAAGGTGCGCGGATCCTCGGCATTGATGCGGCATTCGATGGCGTGGCCGTTGAACTTGATGTCTTCCTGCTTGACCGAAAGGCCGCCGCCGGAAGCGACGCGGATCTGCTCGTGGACCAGATCGATGCCGGTGATCGCTTCCGTCACCGGATGCTCGACCTGGAGACGCGTGTTCATCTCGATGAAATAGAACTCGCCGTTCTCGTACAGGAACTCGATCGTTCCGGCGCCCGAATAGCCGAGATCGGCAATCGCCTTGGCGCAGATGCCGCCGATGCGCGACCGTTCCTCGGCGTTGAGCGCCGGCGAATTGGCCTCTTCCCAGACTTTCTGGTGGCGCCGCTGCAGCGAGCAGTCGCGTTCGCCGAAATGCACGCCGCCGCCGAAGCCGTCGCCGAACACCTGCACCTCGATGTGGCGCGGCTTCTCCAGGTATTTCTCGATGTAGACCGCGTCGTCGCCAAAGGCCGCGCCGGCCTCCGAGCGCGCCGTCTGCAGGGCGATTTCGAGGTCCGCCTCGGTATGCGCCACTTTCATGCCGCGTCCGCCGCCGCCGGCCGACGCCTTGATGATGACGGGATAGCCGATCTCGGCGGCGATCCGCCTGGCTTCCTTTTCCTCGGTCACCGCACCGTCGGAGCCGGGCACCACCGGAATGCCAAGGCGCTTTGCGGTGCGCTTGGCCTCGATCTTGTCGCCCATGACGCGGATATGGTCGCCGGACGGACCGATGAAGGTGATGTTGTGCGCCGCCAGGATGTCGGCGAACTTGGCGTTCTCCGACAGGAAACCGTAGCCCGGATGCACGGCGTCGGCGCCGGTGATCTCGCAGGCCGCGACGATCTGGTGGATGTTGAGATAGCTGTCGCGCGACGGCGGCGGACCGATGCACACGCTTTCGTCGGCCAGCCGCACATGCATGGCGTCGGCATCGGCGGTCGAATGCACCACCACCGTCTGGATGCCGAGTTCCTTGCAGGCGCGCAGCACCCGAAGTGCGATTTCGCCGCGATTGGCGATGAGGATCTTCTGGAACATCCGGC
>NZ_RZSJ01000493.1:0-4786 GCF_003998025.1 Mesorhizobium sp. M8A.F.Ca.ET.021.01.1.1 | reverse complement strand
GACGCAGTGACATAGGTCTCCTGGGCCGCAGCGGTGCGGGCGGTTGCCGTCTTGCCGGGGCGTGTCGGCTCCGCCGCGGCGGTCATGTAGACCTGCTGGGCTGGAGCGGTGCGAGCGGATGTCTTGGCCGCAGGTACGGGCTCGGCGGAAGCGACGCGCACCGCAGGCACGCCTGGCAAGGCGGCTGGCTGCTCGGCCGAGGCAATGGCAACCGTCGGTTCATCCGGCAGCGGCTGCCAGTTGCGGCCGCGCTTTTCGTAGAAGGCATTGCCGCCGGCAACCATGGTGTAGTGCATGTTCTTGTAGGGGAAGCGCAGACCGGCGGTGTGGAAATACATCGTGTTCTTGAGTTTGGCCTTGCGCTCGCCCTTGAGCACGGCGTCGGCGGCCTCCTCGACATCGGGCATTGCGCGCGAATTCATCGATCGGGTCATGACGCCCGGCGCGAACTGCCCGGGTTCACCCACCACTTGGCAGATGGTGCTGCCGTGGTTGCCCGAGCGCAGCCGGTTCATCACCACCGTGCCGACGGCGATCATGCCATCGCGGCTCGACCGGTTGGATTCGAAGAACATCGCCCGTTCGAGGCATTCCCTGTCCTTCGGCGTGTGACTGTAGGCGCGCGAACTCAGGAAACTCGGCGTGATGGCGTCGGTCAGGCTGGCAACCGACATGCCGTGCGAGGTGGTCTGGCTGCAAGCGGCCAAGAAAAGGGGAGACGTGACGACGCCGAGCAACAGCGGCGTCTTCCATCGCGTGGCGATCAACAGGTAACCCTCTCACTTCAATGCCCGCCCCCAGGCTGCGGCAAGAATGAGACACTTTCGGGCAAAATGATGGCCAAAACGTTATTAACGGCAGACTGTTGCCGAATTGACACAAATTGAGGCTTTCCAGATAGATCGAGCCGTCGTTTCACACAGACGATGACCGCTCTCTCTTCGTTTCGCCGCAATTCCCTTGGGGAAACGCTATGCGCCTTTCGCGGGAAAGCCTATCGCCCGGCGGCGATTGCCGCCGACCGACCGGGTTCGACCTCTTCGACCTTCTCTGAAAACAGGCCCCGCCCGAGAAACAGCGCCCGCGCCTCCCTAGCCGCCGGCGCGATCTTGCCTGGCCAGTCGCTGTCGATGAACTCGGCCTTGGTGAAATCAGGATTCGTTTCGGAGGCCGCCTCCAGGAATTCGGCGATTTCCAGCACGATCGCGCGTTCGTCCTTCGAAAGCGCCGACGTGCCGGCCTCGATCGACGGGCGGTGCACGAAATCCTCGAAGAGATTGAAGTAGCCCTTGATGCCGACGAGATCGACACCCGCATCGCAATCGGCGAGAATTTCCAGAATCTCGTAGATCCTGTTGCGGATACGCTGCTCGATCAGTCTTTCGGACGGCTCGTCGATCATGGCGCACCGAGCGCTAGAAAGGCAGTTTCATTCCTGGCGGGATGGGCAGGCCAGCGGTCAGCGCCTTGGTCTTTTCCTGCATGATCTGCTCGACCTTGGCCTTGGCGTCATTGTGCGCGGCAAGAATCAGATCCTCGAGGATTTCGACCTCGTCTTCCTTGAATAAGGACGGGTCGATCTTCAGCGACTTGATGTCGAACTTTCCGCTCAAAATGATGCTGACCAGGCCGCCGCCAGCCTGACCGACGGCTTCGACCGTGGCGATCTCATCCTGCATGGCCTGGAACTTGGCCTGCATTTCCTTCGCCTTGCCCATCAGGCCGAGAAGATCTTTCATGGTCCGATCCTTTGCGGATTAGTGCTGGATATCAGGGTTCGTCGTCATCGGCCGGCGGCTCGACCGGCATTTCGGCCTCGCTCGCTTCGGCGTCCGGCGTGTCGGGAATGCGCACATCGATGATCTTGGCGCCGGGAAAGCGGGTCAGGAAGGCGGCGACTGTCGGGTCGTTCCTGGCATCGAGGAAAGCGTTTTCACGTTTCGTCGATTCCATTTCGGCCAGCGTCTGGCCGCCCTCCTCCTTGGAAAGCGACACCAGCCAGCTGCGGCCGGTCCAGGCGCGCAGTTTCGTCGTCAGTTCGTTGAGCAGCATCTTGGGCGCATCGTCGGTCAGGCCGACGTCGATGCGGCCAGGTTCGATGCGCACCAGACGGATGCAGCGCTTGACCAGCACCTTGAAGGCGACGTCGCGCTGAGCGTCGGCAAGGGCAACGATGTCGGCCAGCGATTTCAGCGGTACGGCTTGCGTCTCCGGCGCCGGCTGCGGGGGCGCGACGAAGGCGGCCGGAGCGGGCGTGGCCTCGACCAGCCGCATGGTCTGTGCGCCGCCCGAGCCGCCAGGCATGCGCGCCTGCGCCACGGCGCTGGCGCCATTGCCGCCAGCACCGCCATTGCCGGGGTTCACGAGCGCGCCGTTCGGGCGTGGCGCGGCGCCGGTTGCCGAGGCGCCGCTCTCCAGCGATCTCAGCGCCTCGTCCAATGTCGGCAGATCGGCGGCGTGCGCCAGCCGGATCAGCACCATTTCGGCGGCACTGACCGGCCGGTTGGAGGACTGTACCTCGGGAATGCCCTTGAGCAGCATCTGCCAGGTCCGCGACAGCACGCGCACCGACAGCGCCCTGGCGAAATCGGCGCCGCGCTGGCGCTCGTCCTGCGACAGCGAGGCATCGTCCATCGCGGTCGGCACGAAGCGCAGCCGGGTGACCAGATGGTTGAACTCGGCAAGATCGGTCAGCACGGCGGCCGGATCGGCGCCGGTGTCGTATTGCGCACGGAATTCGCCGAGTGCCGCTGCCACATCGCCCTTCATCACGTGTTCGAACAGATCGACGATGCGGGCGCGGTCGGCCAGGCCCAGCATGGCGCGCACGGCCTCGGCGCTGACCGAGCCGGCGCCATGGGCGATCGCCTGGTCGAGAATGGAGAGCGAATCGCGGGCGGAACCTTCCGCCGCGCGCGCGATCATCGCCAGAGCGTCGTCGTCGACCGAAATGCCTTCCTTGCCGGCGATCGAGGAGAGATGCGCGACCAGCGCACCGGCGTCGATGCGCCTCAGGTCGAAACGCTGGCAGCGTGACAGGACCGTGATCGGAACCTTGCGGATCTCGGTGGTGGCGAAGATGAATTTGACGTGCGGCGGCGGTTCTTCCAGCGTCTTCAGCAGGCCGTTGAAGGCCTGCGTGGACAGCATGTGCACTTCGTCGATGATGTAGACCTTGTAGCGGGCCGAGACGGGCGCATAGCGCACGCGCTCGATGATGTCCCTGATGTCGTCGATGCCGGTGTGCGAGGCGGCGTCCATCTCGATGACGTCGACATGGCGGCCTTCCATGATCGCCTGGCAATGCTCGCCAAGCACGGCGAGGTCGACCGAGGGCTGGTCAACGGTGGCGGTTTTATAATTCAGGGCCCGCGCCAGGATACGCGCGGTGGTGGTCTTGCCGACGCCGCGCACGCCGGTCAGCATCCAGGCCTGGGCGATGCGGCCGGTGGCAAAGGCGTTGGTCAGGGTGCGCACCATCGGCTCCTGGCCGACCAGCTCGGAGAAATTCGACGGACGGTATTTGCGCGCCAGCACACGGTAGGCCGCGGCCTTGCCTGTCGCCAAACTATCGGGCCCCGAATTTCCGGCTTCGCTCATTCGCCGTTAAGCTCCAAAAGGCCGCGCCCAAAGCGCCGATTCCTGCGCATAGTCTCGCCCGCGCTGCAATGCGTCGTCAATGTCGCGAGGAGGGCCGATGAGGTGGGAGGCTGGAACAATGACCCGTTCCGGGCTCGTTAGGGCTGCTTCCTTCCGGACCTGACCCGGTTGGCGAGTGGATCGTCCACCACCAACCTCCCGCTGTCCATATCGGCAATTGCGCGACGAAATGCAAGTGCGCAGGCAAATCGGCACCGCGAACCGCGAGATTCGCTTGCAGCCCCGATGCAGCCGCTTTAGCGTTCAGGGTTTGAGGAAGCCAAGAAAAGCAAGGGAAACGCCGATGCTGCCGGGCCTGAAGGCCGGATTCACGCTGGATGCCCGGCTGGAGGCTGACAGCGAGCAGTTGATGTGGCTTGGGCTGTGCGAATTGCGGGTGATGAACGACCGCCGCTGGCCGTGGCTGCTCCTGGTGCCGCAGCGGCCGGGCGCGGAGGAGATCCACGACATGACGCCGCTCGACCAGGCGATGCTGACCTTCGAGACCAATATGGTGGCGCAGGCGCTGAAGAAGGTGAGCGGCTGCACCAAGATCAACACCGGCGCGCTCGGCAACATCGTGCGCCAACTGCATATCCATATCGTCGCACGGTCCGAGGGGGATCCCGGCTGGCCCGGCCCGGTGTGGGGGCATGGCCTGCGCGAGCCCTATCAGCGCTCCGACCTGCGCCGGTTTGCCGAAACGATAAGGGCAGCGCTATAAGCCTTCCCTGTGTCTATCCCAAGCATGTCCATCCCAAAGCACCAGAGTCCATATGAGCTTTCGCCTGTTTGACGCGCCCGTGCGCGAGCCGAGCCAGTTCGTCGGCTTTGCCGGCAACACGATCGACCGGCAATCCGAGAACCGCGCCGACGATTCGGTCGACAAGGCGCTGGCCGATCCGACGACACGGCTGCTTTTGATGAATGGCGGCCGGCTCTACCTGAAACTCGCCGATGGCGGTTTCGACCCTTGGTACCGCATCGCCGAGAGCGATCCCTTCAGCCCTTCCTTCGACCAGGGCGTCCTGCTCGGGTTTTCCGAACAGGGGCCGGTGCTGGCGGTGCTGGCCGGCATCGATGCCGAACAGTTGCCCGAAACCGTCAAGGCGATCGATTACCGCTCGGTCTATATGCAAGGACTGAT
>NZ_RZSJ01000492.1:0-4794 GCF_003998025.1 Mesorhizobium sp. M8A.F.Ca.ET.021.01.1.1 | reverse complement strand
GCATCGTCGACCAGAGCGCGGCCGACGGCCTGATCTTTTCCGGCGTGCTGGCCGATGATCCCCGTATCGACATGCTGTTCGAAAGCGGCTTTCCATTCGTGTCACTTGGCCGTTGCCGCAAGCCCCTCGTCTACGCCCATGTCGATGTCGACAATGAATGGGCGGCGTTCACCGCCACGGCGCGGCTGATCGCGGGCGGACATGAGCGTATCGCCCTGATCAACGCGGATCGGCGTCTTTCCTATGCACTGGACAGGATCGATGGATTTTCGCGGGCTTTTCATGAGGCGGGTCTTGCCGCGTCGATCGACCTCGTGGCCGACGGCGATCTGTCCACCCGCTTCGGCCGCGACAGCGCGCTCAGGCTTCTTGGCTTGCCCAATCCGCCAACCGCCCTGGTCTGCATCAACGAATCCACCACGCTGGGCGTCCTGTCGGCGCTGGGCAGCCTTGAACGGCGCGTCGGGGTGGATGTCGACGTCATCGCCTATGACGACATCAACGTCAGCGCCTATTTCACTCCGCCGATCACGACGTTCTACCAGCCGATCGAGCTTCTCGGCCGCAAGCTCGGCGAGTTTCTGCTGCGGCGCATGGCGGGCGAGGACCCGGCGGAACTCGCCCTGGTGTCGAGACCCGAACTCATCGGCCGGCAGCCGGACAATCTAGGCGGGCGAAACCGCAGTTAACCATCAAAATGGGAGGAAGAGCATGAAGAAAAACCTGATCGGGCTTGCGCTTGCGCTGCTGACAGCCGGCGCTACCAGCGCCGCCGACCTGGGCGGCAAGGTTCTGAAGGTCGGTTCCGACACCACCGCGCCGCCGATGGAAAGCGTCGACACGGCGACCGGCCAGATCGTCGGCTTCGACGTCGACGTCCTGAAGGCGGTCTGCGGCAAGATCAACTGCAAGGCCGAATTCGTCACCACCGGCTGGGACGGCATCTTCGCCGCCCTCGACCAGGGCAGTTTCGACCTGGTCGCCTCCGGCGTCTCCATCACCGACGAACGCAAGAAGGCGATGGATTTCTCCGACCCTTACATCGTCAACAGCCAGGCCGTGCTCATGCGGGTGGAAGACGAGGGTCTATCCATCGATGACTTCAAGGCGAAAGGCAAGAAGCTCTCGGCGCAGGCCAACACCACCGACGCGCAGGTCGCTGAAAGCATTGTCGGCAAGGACAATGTGGTCGCTTACGACAGTTTCGCGGCCTCGGTCATCGCGCTGAAGAACAAGGACGTCGACGGCGTTGTCATCAACGGCGCCAATGCCGCCGCCTATGAAAAGGAATTCGCCGGCGAGCTGGTCGTGCCGATCAGGAATCTCCAGTCCGATCCTCTCGGGCTGGTCTTCCGCAAGGGCGACGAGAACATCGCCGCGTTCAATGAAGGGCTGAAGGCGATCAAGGCCGACGGCAGCCTCGACGCGCTGATCGCCAAATACTGGGGCGCAAAATAGCCGCTTGAAGGACTTCGGCTCCGGCGCCTGGCGCCGGAGCCATGGGAACGGGAGGACGGGACCGGATGCAGCTTCTCATGCGCCTGCGGCCCAGCAATCTGATCATCGTCGCGGCGTTGCCGTTCATCGTCTATCTCTTTGCTTCGTCGGTTAACTACCAGCGCTCGCTTCGCGCCATCCTCGGCGTGGAGAATGGCTCGTCAGCCTTCGTGCCGGGCTTCCTGGCGCTTGCCGTCGCGTTTATCGCCGGCCTTGCCGTGGTTGTGTTCTCGCGCGCCTCGTCCAGATCGCCGCGCCTCGCGGTCGTTGCCGCCGGGATCAGCCTTGCCACCGCCATGGTGCTCGCGACAACCGGCCTGGTCCATCCCTTCGCGGCATCGGTCGTGGCGAACGCGGTCGATCCGTTCACCTCCGACCTGGTGGTTCAGGGCGTCACGCCACGGCGATTGACGGATGCCGCCGACCTCATGGTGCGCGGTCAGGCCGCTATGCTGTTGCGCGCCTATCTGGGCGTGACGATCGTGGCGCTCGGTATGTTCTTCATCGGCGCCGGTCGTGAGACCGGCAACCCGATGCAGCGTTTTGCGCGCTTGGCGCTTGCGGCGGTGAACGGCGTGGGCTTGGGCTTTTTCCTGCTTTTCGCGCATATCGCATTCGCCGCGGGTGTCGCCACGACGATCCGCGCCGCTATCGCGGCCTACATACTGGCGGCAATGATGGGGCTGCTCTGGGTCGGGCTCCTCAAGCTCAAATACAGCTGGCGGGCCGACCTGACCTGCATCGCGGCAACCATCCTCATGGTTTGCGCCGCAACGTGGTTCCTGCTTCAGCCGCGCGACAGCTACGTGCTCGTCGGCTCTCTCGCCGGGAAGGTCGCGGTCACGTCCGGCACGCCGTCCGGCATACTCGGTGCGGTCCGCTATGGGCAATTTCCGGGCGGCCCCGACAACAACGAGGTGCCGCTGCGCACCTTTCGGGGCGCGCGGGAGGCGATCGACGCGATCGGCAAGATCCCTGATGTCAGTGCTGCGCTCGTTCCAGCCGCGATGGCGCCGGACGGACTGCAGGTGCTGTGGCGAACGGAGGCGTTGAACGACCGCGACAAGGCGTTCGGCATCACGATCGCGGTGCTCGCGATCGTGCTCGGCCTGCTGACTTTCGGCGGCCATATCCACCGCAGGCACCCGCTGTCCATCGGGTCGGAATTCATCGTCGACACGATCCGCGGCATCCCGATGCTGGTCATCGTGCTCTATGTCGGCTTGCCGCTCGCCGGAGCGCTCAAGGACGCGACGCAGGGCGTGGTCGATCCGCCGAACCTGGTGCGGGGCATCGCCGCCATGGCGCTCGCCTATTCCGCCTATCTCGCCGAGATCTTCCGCTCCGGCATCAATGCAATCCCGGCGGGCCAGATCGAGGCAGCGCACAGTCTCGGCCTCAACGGCTGGCGTACCGCCCGGCTGGTCGTGCTGCCGCAGGCCTTCCGCATCATCATCCCGCCGCTAGGCAACGAGCTGATCGCCATCCTCAAGGACACGTCGCTCTTGTCGATCCTGTCGATCCGCGACATCACGCAGCGCATGCGGGAATTCCAATCGGCAAGTTTCCTGCCGTTCGCGCCCTACAACTCAGCCGCCATCTTCTACATTTTCCTGACGCTGGCCGCGGCAAGCCTCGTCAGCACCATCGAGAGAAAATATGACATCAAGCATCGATAACGCTCGCCGAGCCCTCGAAGCCCGCGCCTCCGGGCTGGTCTTTCCCCGGGGCTTCGTGTTCGGCGCCGCGACCGCGGCCTACCAGATCGAGGGCTCGCCTGATGCCGACGGCAAGGGCGAAAGCATCTGGGACCGGTTCTGCCGCATTCCGGGTGCGATCGTGGACGGCTCGAGCGGCGATGTCGCCTGCGACCACTATCATCGCTGGAAGGAGGATATCGCCGTGCTCAAGGCGCTCGGCCTTGGCGCCTACCGCTTTTCCTTCGCATGGACGCGGCTTCTTCCCGAAGGTCGTGGCGAGGTCAACGCCAAGGGCATCGCCTTCTATGACCGGCTGATCGATGATCTGCTCGAAGCCGGTATCGAGCCCTATGCAACGCTCTACCATTGGGACCTGCCGCAGGCGCTGCAGGATCGTGGCGGCTGGTACAACCGGGAAACAGCCGCCGCCTTCGCCGATTATGCCGGGCTTGCCGCCCGCAGCTTCGGCGACCGTGTCAGGAAATGGACGACGCTCAACGAACCGTGGACGTTCTGCTGGTCGGGACACGCGACCGGCGAGGACGCGCCAGGATTCCGGGACGGAGTGAAGGGCGGCGTGGCTGCCAGTCATCATGCCTTGCTGGCGCATGGCCTGGCCGTTCCGGTCATCCGGGCCGAGGTGGCGGATGCTCAGGTCGGCATCGTCTTCGATCTCAACGTCGCGGAGGCCGCCAGCGACGAGCCGCGCGATGTCGCCGCGACACGGCGCTTCGACGGCGCCCAGAACCGCTGGTTTCTCGACGCCGTCTTCAAGGGTGCGTATCCGGAGGACATGCTGGCGCTTTACGGCGATCTGTTGCCGCCGATCCACGCACAAGACAACGAGATCATCGCCGCGCCACTCGACTATCTCGGCATCAATATCTATCGCCGCTCGGTGATCGCGGCGGGTGACGAACTGGCGCCGCTGAGCTACCGGCGGGTACAGCCGGAAGGCATTTATTCGGCGGTCGACTACGAGATCTGGCCGCGCTGCATGTACGACATCCTGCGCTACGTGAACGACCGCTATGCGCCGCCGGCGATCTACATTTCCGAGAATGGCGTCGCCACGACGCCGGAAACCGTCGGCAAGGACGGGCATGTCTGGGATGATCTGCGCGCCACCTATTATGTCGACCATCTCGAGCAGGTGGCCAAGGCGGCGGCCGAGGGCGTGCCGGTGCGCGGCTATTTCGCCTGGACGCTGACCGACAATTTCGAATGGGCCTATGGCTATACGACGCCCTTCGGCATCACCCATGTCGATTTCGCGACGCAGCAGCGCCACATCAAGTATTCCGGCGACGTCTACGCAATGATCGCCCGGCAGGAGACCGCGCCCGTCGCGAAGAGCGCCTGACTTGGCTAGAGAAGGGCAAGGCGACCGGACCGTGCTGATAACCGGCGCTGCGCGCGGGCTCGGCCGCGAACTCGCGCGGCAATACGCCCAACAAGGCTGGCAGGTGATCGCTTGCGGGCGCGCACATCCGGCCCAAGCTTTCGAGGGTCGCATCGAGTTCCACCCCCTCGACGTCGCCGATCCGGCTTCAATTCTGGATCTTGCCACGCGTCTTGGTGGCAGGCCGCTGGACGT
>NZ_RZSJ01000491.1:0-4797 GCF_003998025.1 Mesorhizobium sp. M8A.F.Ca.ET.021.01.1.1 | reverse complement strand
TCAGAAACGCACCGTCGAGGAAACTTGGCGTCACATCGGCCACCTCGTCGAAACCATCGAGGCAGCCGAATGCAAGAACTACTTCGAAAACGCCGGATACGCTTCCGTCAAAACATGAAACGCTCTAGTCGCCACGACCTTCGGCAATGTCACGAAACCGAAGACGGCGGGTGCGGCAATTGCGATCCGCTGCTTCTCATCGTTCTTTATCGCGAAAATCGACGCTTCCAGGCGATCCATTGAAGTCAGGGCTATTTCCACGTTGCGCAGGAGTTCCCAGGCCTTCCTTGACGGAATGATCCGATTGGTCGACCGTTCAAAAAGAGCGATGCCGAGGGCGGCCTCGAGCTGCTTTACGTGCTGGCTAACCGCAGGTTGGCTTATCCCGAGCGCAGCAGCTGCCTGCCTCGTCGATCCGGTGCGCAACACCTGACGAAAGACCTGCAACTGTCGGAGCTTCAGGCCGCTTTGCAGCAACTCCATTTTGCGCCCTTTCTCGAGAACGCCCAAGCCACATGTGAATTGGCTCGGCTAACCGAGCTCAGAATTGGATTGCGCCGAGCGCCCTAAAGCTAAGTCGCCAAGCAAACTCCGAATCCATCACTCTATAGTCACTATAGTGACTGGTAAAGGGGGAGGTTTGCTTGTCGCTATGCGCGCATGCGCCTTGCGGAGATTTTTGGAGCAAACGTTCGAAGGGTCCGGCAGGAGCGCGGCATGACCCTGGAATCTCTGGCAACCGAGGCTGGCCTTGCGTACAGCTACATGGGCGGCATCGAACGAGGACAAAAGAACCCTTCTCTCAACGTGGTGGAGAAGATCGCGAAGGTGCTGGGCAGCGATCCGGTCACATTGCTTTGCCGGTCTCCGACGTCAAAATAGCCGGATACCATACTCGGCCAGATCAAATGGCGACGACAGCTCCCAAGTGATCGTCAGGCTGGCAATCTGCGCGGCGCCATCTAAGGGCATCGCCCGACGTCGAGCTCATTCGATCTCCGAATTCTAGCTGATAATTCCATTTGAAGCTGGGAGGCGAGGTTGCTCGAGCCTCAGTGCGACGCTGCGGCGGTCAAATCGGATGGCCCGTCAGAGTGCTGATTGCGTATATAACCAGCCGTTATAGCTCAAATTCTGAAAATTATAGATTGAATGAATAGGCCTTGTCAGTAATCTAGGCGAAATCCTGCAAAATTGTTGCAAGATATCCCTTAGTAGATTTCGCAATCTTTGGCCATCAGCCGTAGATCTGCCGCGTGGGCAGGCGCGGCACACATTGCGAAATTGCGCATTGATGGAAGAGTCTCATGGGCGGTTTTGCTGCTCAATTTGCTGCCGCCTTCATGGTTACCGTAGGCCTTGCTCTTGTTAGCGGCTTCCTCGGCACCGTATTCGGCCTGCTGTTGGCCATCTCGAAAGGCACGTCTACGGCCCGTTTCAGAAGTCTCGTGACGGCTTACACGACTGTGGTTCGGGGCGTTCCAGAACTCCTCATCATCCTTCTTATCTATTTCGGGGGAACCACGTTCGCCAGCAAGCTCGCTGGCAGGTATGTGGAGGTGAACTCTTTCACCGCAGGGGTCATCGCGCTTACTGTTGTCTTCAGCGGCTATGCGACCGAAGTTTTCCGCGGTGCGATTGCGGCGGTGCCAACGGGGCAGACCGAAGCGGCGAAGTCGCTTGGCCTGAATATCTGGCAGCGGTGGTTGTTCATCGTTGGGCCGCAGATGCTGAGGCTGGCGCTGCCCGCCTATGGCAATCTTTGGATATCGCTCTTCAAGGACACGGCGCTGGTCTCTGTCGTGGGCCTGACCGACATCATGCGCGTTGCCTATGTCGGCGCCGGATCCTTGCGCGCGCCGTTAACGTTCTACCTTGCGGCATCCGCTTTCTATCTCTCCCTGACGACGATCACCCTGCTGTCGATCCGCTTCGCGGAGCGGCGCTATCCTGCATTCGGTCGATAGAAGGGCAACGCTATGAACTTCGATTTGATGTTCGACGCCGTCCTGGTTCTGCCCTCAGGCATCGGTCTCACCTTGATCCTGACAGTCCTTTCACTGACGGCAGGATTTCTTCTGTCGGTACCGCTGGCGTTCGCCCGCGCGTTTGGACGCCCGAGCCTCTCTTTCGCTGTTCTGGCCTATACCTATGTCATCCGCGGTACGCCCATGCTGGTTCAGCTCTTCTTGCTCTATTATGGTTTGAGCCAGATTGAGGCGGTGCGCGCCAGCGTCTTCTGGGTGATCCTTAAAGACCCTCTTTGGTGCGCCCTTTTTACCTTTTCGCTGAACAGCGCGGCGCACACCACCGAAATCCTGTGCCGCGGTCTCCAATCCGTGCCGAACGGCGTTATTGAGGCCGCCAATGCGCTTGGCCTGAAACGTTTGCAGATCGCCCGGCTTGTCACCTTTCCGATCGCTTTCCGGATTTCGCTTCCGGCTTACGGAAACGAGGTCGTGGGGATGATCAAGGGCTCGTCGCTGGCAAGCACCGTAACGCTGCTTGAGATAACCGGCATGGCGCGACAGATGGTGTCGGCCACCTTCGCGCCCTACGAGATCTTCATCGTCGCAGGAGCGATGTATCTCGCGCTCACGACGCTCGCCGTGAAAGCCACCCAGTTCCTGGAACGGCGGCTTTCGACTGAAGGCACTTCAAAGCAAAGACGCAAGGCGCGGCTCCGTCCGACCTTGCCTCACCACGAGATCACGACACTCGCGCCGTGACGCCGCCGCCTTAAGGCTGGCTTCCCATCCAAACCCAAACAAAGAGGTGTCCCATGCGCATGCCCTTGGCTATTGCCATTTCTGTCGCGTCCTTGATCCCAGCATTGCCCGCCCGTGCCGATAGCGAGCGAACGATATCTATCGCCACCGAAGGGGCGTCGCCGCCCTGGGACGGGACAGACGCGGATGGCAAGCTTTACGGCTACGATGTCGATGTCGGTCTCGAACTGTGTAATCGCATCAAAATCAAATGCAGCTTCGTGGCGCAGGATTGGGACGGGATCATTCCTGCGCTACTGGTCGGGAAATACGACGTCATCATGTCAGGGATGGCGATTACCGAGAAGCGCAAGCAGCAGATCGCATTCTCCAGCCCGTACGCCAGCGGATACAACCAGTTCGTTGTCCGCAAAGAGCTTGGGCTCGATGCCGGCGACACCAAAGAGAAGGTCAACCTCTCCTCAGTCGGAAACAAGGAGAAGGCAACCATCGAGCGGCTCAGGTCGACCCTTAGTGGCAAAGCCATTGGTGTCCTTCGTTCATCGAACTCCGAGGCTGTTGTGAAACAACTCCTCGGCGATGTCGTGACCATTCGCAGCTATGACAGTCTCGACAATTTGAAGCTCGACCTTACCGCGGGGCGCGTCGACGGTGGCCTCGCCGACTACTTCACATGGCGCGATTTCCTGGAGGCGCCTGGAGGGTCGGTTGCGGTATTTTTCGGACCGCAGCTGAATGGTGGTCTCTGGGGTCCGGGTGTGGGCGCCGGTATGCGCAAAGACGATAGCAAACTGCTGACCAAGTTCAATGCGGCGCTCGACGCCGCCACCAAGGATGGCACCATCAAGGCGTTGAGCCTCAAGTGGTTCAAGACGGATATTTCTCCGGCCTTGCCAAAATAGCCCGGCCCCGCGGCCGACTTCGATGTGGTGCTGGCCGAGTGTTGGCGCCAGACGTTCACGACCATGAGGCGAGTTCCATGAAAGACTCATTTTGCGCGGTCGTAACCGGCCAATCATTGATTACGCATGACATCCGTCATGTTCAAGACGAGCGGTTCGCGGAGGTTGTACGCTTCTTGCAGCAGGGTGACGTCGTCTTCACCAATTTCGAGTCGACGATCCTCGGCAAACATGGTGGTTGGCCGACCAAGGGCAGGTATTTCGGCTATTCCAGGGCTGAGGTGCTGGATGCATTGCAGGATATCGGTTTCAACGCGCTCGCCTTGGCGAACAACCACGCGTTCGATCTCGGTGCTGGCGGTGTTCTCTCGACGCTAGAGGAAGTGCAAGCGCGAGGCTACCTGCATGCGGGCATCGGGGTCGATGCGACCGATGCCCGCAAACCGGGTCGCCGCCGACTAGGTAAACGCGACGTCGCCCTTCTTGCGATCGATGCCGGTCCCGGTCCGTCCAGCATGTATGCCGAGAACCACACGGCCTTTCGTCCGGCTCGCCCTGGCGTCAACCGGCTCAAGACCGTTCGGAAAATCGGGGTGCCTGACGGGCATTTCAGGCGATTGGCACGGCTTGGGGGCCATTTGCAAAGCTCTCCCTTCGAACTGACCAATTATGCGCAGCCGGAGGATCCGCCGGAGGTGGCCAGCGACAGAGAGCTCAATTTCTACGGCACCGTATTTACCCAAGCTGCCAACTTCGGCCGCATGGTCGAAGTCGATCAGGCAAGCGCGAGCATCCATTTGTCCGCCATCCGTCAGGCGGCAGCGCAAGGCGATTTCGTTATCGCCTACCTGCACCATCATCATTGGGAACCGGGTTGGCAGGATGTACCGCGCTGGGTGCAGGCCTTTGCTCGCACATGCATTGACGCCGGTGCAAACCTTTTTGTCAGTCACGGCGCCCCCGTCCTGCAGGCGATCGAAATCTACAATGGCTCGCCAGTTTTCTACGGTCTCGGAAATTTCCTCTTTCATGTCCATCCTGACGAGGGCGAGTGGGATCCTCCGGAAGTCTGGCAAAGCATTGTCGCTGCTTGCCGCTATGAGGCGAATGGAAACCTTGAAGGCATCGACCTTCTGCCCGTCGTGATCGGCGAGATAAATGAGCGC
>NZ_RZSJ01000490.1:0-4801 GCF_003998025.1 Mesorhizobium sp. M8A.F.Ca.ET.021.01.1.1 | reverse complement strand
ATTTGGCAGCGCCGCCAATGCCAACCTGAGACCGAAGTTACGCAACAGGCCTCGAATGTCATTCTCAATTGCGATGGCCTTTTCCTGCAGCAACTTGCGGGCTGTCAACAGGCGCCCGACGTTCCTGGCTCATCAGCGTCTTGACGTGCATCGGCCGGAACACAATTAACCCGCATCACCTGCGCAATGCCGCGCATCGTTGCGGTCGGTCTTGTTGCCTGCGCCTTGAGAAAGGCCTTCCGTTCCTGATGCTTGTGGCTGTTTACGCAGACCACGTTTTATCATCAGCTCGAAGCAGCACCTCAAACACCCGTTCGGACAAAGCCGAATACCCCGTCTAAACACCTAGCGCTATCCGTCACCCAACCTTTCAGGACCACCTTTTCACACGGCTGAGCATGACCTGTTCGGCCTCACAGAGCAACGTTCGCATCATCCATCCCCGCAGAGCGAAGCACGGCCGACGCGCTTGCTCTCTCCAGATTCCTTGATCACTGGCAGTTGCTCCTCCGAAACCGGTCGAAGTGCGCGGGCCGGGATTATCGATGGTATTGGTGAGCCCTAAGGCAACGACAGGCCCGACACCCGGAACTGTCGTCAGATACCGGCAGTTGTTATTACCCTGACAATATCGAGCACTTTCCGATAAAGGGGACAGCTCCTCCGCGACTGCCTGTGATGCTGCACCTCAGGCTATATCAGCTTGAAACGCCGCACCTCTGACCATTCCGTCCAGAGAAGGATCAAGCCGAATACCCCATCTAAATACTTGGTTGTTCGAGCGGGTCGTCACTGCTGTCGCGTAGATCGCAGGGAAGAAGTCAGATATCGTCTTGTGCAACCAGCACCAAGTCGCGCCAGTACCTCGTTCGGGTTAACGCCAACCGTTGCTGCAAGATCATTTACAGTTAAATCTTCTCCCAGTAGTTCTACAAAGCCACCTATAAGACAAAGTGCGTCAGGAACGTCTGTTATATCCACCATTATGTTATCCATGCATATTGTTCCGATTAGAGGGACAGAATATCCAGCGAACCGAGCGGAAGTTTTGTTCCCGCAGGCCCAGGGAAGGCCATGCTTGTAACCGATCCCAACGATTGCTACGCGGCTAGTTCGAGCCGTACGAAATGTCGCCCCGTAGCCAACCGCCTCCCCCGTAGCGACACTGCGCATGTCGAGTATTTTAGCTCGGAGCCTTGCAACGGGTTGCAGCGGATTTGGTTTAATACCAGCGTCATTAAGCCCGTACAGTGCTGAGCCCGCCCGTACCATGTCGAAATGATAGGATTTGCCGAGCCAAATACCGGCGGAGGCTGCGAGACTGCCACAGGTGGGCTTAAGCATATCGTAGATCGCCTGGAAGCGGTTCCTTTGCAACACATTGGTGGGGTCCGCACCGCGTTCGCTGCACGCCAGATGGCTGAGTACGAGCGAAGGGGGATACCTATGGAAAGTTCCAGAAAGATACGCGCGATGCACTTCGGCAAAAGCGAGCCCAAAGCGGGAGAATCCCGTGTCCACGTTGAGAAAGTATGTTTGCCTCCCTGTTGCGCTAATGGCCTCCAATTCGGCACAATTGTTTACAACGGGTATGAGCCCGTTAGATCGATAGTATGGGCCAAATTTCGCAAAATCATCGCAAAAAACCGCAATTGCCGCGCCTACATGGGATGACCTTAGATGCAACGCTTCGTCCAGATTGGCGACGAAGAGCAGATCGCAGCCGGCATCGATGAGCGTTCTTGCAATCTCTACAAGACCAAGCCCGTAGGCGTCGCTTTTGACGACAGCGGCCGCCCTTACGTTTGGCCCAACGAGGGCCGAGATGGCCTGGAAGTTCGCCTGAATGGCCCCGAGATTAATTTCCAATACAACATTGGAAGGCCGCACCAGTGGCAGCATGTCCTTCTCTCCAACAGTTCCCGTCTTCTTAAACCTTGCAGACTCGCGGCGCAGCCTACTAAGATAGGTAGGCGCGCCAGCGAGATTACCGTTTAAACCGGCGGAGCACCGCCCCAATCCCCATCTTCGGCGAGATCGCCCTCCAGTCGCCATTGATGATTTCAAGGGCTGTCTCCTCACGCTAGGCTTTCACGGCTATTTGCACCGTCCGCAGGCTTTTTGTCGTGAACCGTGTTTGGTCGATATTCATCAGCCTCTGCAGCACGAGGGCTGCCGAGAGTGTCGGCTCAGACTCCAATCATGCCAGAATCTGAGCTCATAGCGCTCAAGCAAGCTCGGTCTCTTGGGATATTTGTCCGCCGATACGGCCTCTATGGGTGGGTCGCACCTCTCCGCCCTGCCAAGCCGTCTTCAGAAGTTGTGTGCGTCAAGTTCTGCAAAAAATGGCGTGGCATTCAGCGGTGACGTTGGCGTGTCCGCCGCGCAGCCCCGTGTTTAGCGGAGCGGCGGACATGGCGGGCCGCGTCTCAGGCGGCCAGTGCTCTCAGGCTCTCCTTCTTGTGCTCGCGCAGATGATCCATGTTGAGGTAGCGGGTCGCCTCGAGCCAGTTCTCGTGGATCTCCACCGCCAATGCCCGAACCAGCCGCAAACAGCTCTGCGGGTTGGGGAAGATGCGAACGATCAGGGTGCGCCGCTTGATCTCCTGGTTTAGCCGCTCCAGCATGTTCGTCGACTTCATGTGCTTGTGATGCGGCAGCGGCAGCCGGTAGAAGCTCAGCGTCTCCTCGATGTTGGTCTCCACCCAATCCACCAGCTTCGGGTATTTTGCCTGCCATTTGGCGATCCACTGCGCCAGGTCGCGCTTGACCTCGGCTAGGTCGCGCCGGTCATAGAACCATCTGAGCTCCATCAGGCAGTCGTCATCGACCTTGCGCGGCACATAATCGAGCGCGTTTCTGAGGAAGTGCACGTAACAGCGCTGCCAGACTGCCTCGGGCAGGACTTCGCGGATCGCTGCCCTGAGCCCCGGATGGTCGTCGGAGACGACGAACTCGACGCCGGCAAGCCCGCGCTGCTTGAGCCCTGCCACGAACGCCCGCCAGCTCGAATGGCTTTCACGGTTGGCCAGCTCGACACCGAGCACTTGGCGCCGGCCCTCCCAGTCGACGCCGATCGCCACCAAGACCGCCTGGCTGGCGATCACGCCGGCCTCGCGCGCCCGCTCATAGCGCGCGTCCAGGATGAGGTACGGGTAAGGTTCGGCAAGCCGCCGCTCATAAAATGCCTTCAGCGCCTCATCCAGCCGCGCCGTCGCCTGGCTCACCGTCGAGGCCGAGAAGGAATGGCCGCACAGCTCCTCGGTGATCGCCTTCACCTTGCGCGTCGACACGCCTTGGACGTACATCTCGACCAGCGCCGATACCAGTGCCTTCTCCGAGCGCTGATAACGCTCGAACAACTCCGTCGAGAACCGGCCGGCCCGATCTTGCGGAACCCGAAGCTCCAGCACGCCAACCCGCGTCACAAGCTTGCGTTCGTAATAGCCGGACCGGTAACCAACCCGCTCCGTTGTCCGCTCGCCTTTCTCGGCCCCGATGGCCTCCGTCATCTCGGCTTCCAAAGACTCCTGCACCACAGTCTGCAATACCTTGCGAAAGCCGTCCTCATCCGACAACAGCAACGCTTTCAACTCGCCTCTGCTCAGTCTAACTTCTCGATTGGTCATGGCACTTACCCTTCCACGGGAATCGGTGATCGCAACGTCACCAGCGTGCCATGGCCGCCTCGCCTCAGCGCAAGGCCTGTTCTCTCTCCAGAGCTTTTTGCGGAACCTTCAGGACACTATATCTTCAGATTTACGGTGAAGCGCTGCAGGTCAATGACGACCGGTTCCTGTGGCGTTGCTTGCACCCCACGACGATCGACGCGTCTTCCCAAATCTTCCTGCCGCATGGATGCCGGTGAACAGCATCAGCGGTTCCGCCTTGCACAGCTCCTTGTCGACCTTCGCCACCTCGGGATGGGCCAATACACGCTCGACCGGCGGCGCTGGCGGATAATAGCGCTTGATCACACGCGCGCCGAAATAGCCGATCGGATAGGCCTTGAACTTCTGCTTGGCCGGCTTGTCGGCGCCCGTCTGCGGCAACCGCGAACTACCGTGGGGCTGAAGGCAACGATGCAATGACGAGCGCGTCAGATGCGGGATCGTCGGCTGAAGGGCATAGAGACAATCATCGAGCGGCAAGAGCGTGTGCTTGCGAAAGGCGACGATGGCGGCTTCCTCTTCGAGCGACAGCAGCGTCGAGCGCGGCTCTCTGGGACCGGTCGGAAGGTCGGCGGTCGAGGTCCGATTGCGCCACTTCGCGACCGTCTTGGGATCGATGCCATAACGCTTGGCGAGCTTCTTCAGGCTCTCTTGACTATTTTGTATTGCTCGACGGATCGCCTCTGTCGTCGTGGCGCGGCCGTGTAGAACCTGACCCATAGTGCCTCCTTTCCATTCCGCGGAAAAGATCGCACCATTAAAGCCGGGGATCAAACACCTAGCCCGTTTAATGCAGCGATGACAAGACCACTTTCTCGCGTCCGCACCGGCACGCACTCGGTCCACCCTGTGGCGATATCGGTCAAGACCATGGTTTGCACAAGCTGCCGGACGAAGAGGTGCCGGAATGGGCAACGAAGTCGACCTCGACATATCCAGGCGGATCGTTCCAGTCGCCGAAGGTGCGCACCGGAACTGACCGACGCACCGCAGAACTCAGTCCGGCGCGACGGCGCTGCCCGCCGCGAGCTACCGCAGGCTGAAAGATGCCTTCGCCACTCGCCCGTATCATCTACACCACGGGACACGTTTCGTGCGGAACCCGACACATTGAGGCGCAAATATGCCCC
>NZ_RZSJ01000048.1:0-18113 GCF_003998025.1 Mesorhizobium sp. M8A.F.Ca.ET.021.01.1.1 | reverse complement strand
CGGGGAGTCTGACGACGTTGCTTGCGTCGGCGACGTATTCGTGTGGGGCATTTGCCGCTGGCGGAGCAGCCGCTGGCGCACCGCCGCCGACATCGACGGGCACGGGTTCGGCCGAAGCCGGCGCCGTTTGGGCCGGTGCCGCCGCCTGCTCGGCCGGTGCGGCCTGCGCCACCAACTGGATCGGCGCTGTCAGGTCCTGGTGATCGTTGGAGACGGAATGCTCGTCCCACGAGTTCGAAACGTTGTCCAATTCAATACTGGTCGCCATAGCTTAAACCCCTCCGGCATTTCCCGGAAAGAGACAGGTGGCGCCTCGACTTTGCAACGGTCCATCAATCCATTCTATATATTTGGATATGCCTGCGATAACTTTTTTTACGCTTGGTAAACTGTGAACATATAATCAGTTATATGTTGTCTTGGACGCATGGCGCTTCGCCGCGAGCGATGCGAACAATCCGGTAAATAGAAGTATAAATACATGTAAAATTTTACTCAAATTAGCAAAACGATTATATAGGAAAGTTATCCACCT
This sequence comes from Mesorhizobium sp. M8A.F.Ca.ET.021.01.1.1, assembly GCF_003998025.1. Classification (NCBI taxonomy): domain Bacteria; kingdom Pseudomonadati; phylum Pseudomonadota; class Alphaproteobacteria; order Hyphomicrobiales; family Phyllobacteriaceae; genus Mesorhizobium; species Mesorhizobium sp. M8A.F.Ca.ET.021.01.1.1. Next base: position 17,578 of record NZ_RZSJ01000048.1, on the reverse strand, counting down.
TCCTTTCCAGTAATTTGAGACAAGATTGGTAGCGTCCACGGTCAAAGGTGGGCGTCATGAAAAAACAAAAGAATGCTCCGGGGAAGAGCAAGCTCAAGCTGCTTCTGCTGGCAGTGGGGATGGCCGGCTCGGCGCAACCAGCCCTTGCCGGGCCGGTCGTCAGGGATTTCCTGCCCGAAACAGCGCTGCTTGGGACGGTCCAGGCGCCGCATGGTCTCGGCGGTATTTCGCTGCAAAGGTACCAGCCCTGGCAGCCGGCCGCCCCCTACCGGATCAGCCTTGTCCTGAACGGCTACAGTCCCGTTCCAGCGCAAGACGGGTCCAGCGCCTCGACCGCGCAAGAAGGCAGGGGGGTCGACCCGATGCAGACTGCGTCGATTATCCCGGGCCTGTTCGGGTCGGTTGCATTGTCCATGCGCAATTTTCCCGTTTCGGCGCGCTGGGCACCGGTCTACCAGGCCATAACCGGTTGCACCGCGGGCAGTCCCTGTGACCACAAGAGCCCGGCCTTCGCGGCCATGGTCTCGGCCGCCCAAGGCAAGGGCTTTGTCGAAAAACTGTCATTCATCAACAGCGGCATCAACCACCTGATCGCCTACAAGAAGGACAGCGTCGTTTACGGCAAGCTCGACTACTGGGCGAAACCTTCGGAAATCCTCGCCAATCGCGCCGGTGACTGCGAGGACTTCGCCATCCTCAAGATGACGGCGTTGCTGAGGGCCGGCATTCCGGCACGCAGCATGTCGCTCGTCGTTCTCCAGGATCGCAAGCGAGGTTTCTTCCACGCCGTGCTTTCGGTGAGCACTGCAGGCGGCGCTTACATTCTCGACAGTCTCAACAACACGGTGCTCAAGGACAGCGCGCTCCCGGACTACCAGCCACTGTATTCGTTCAGCACCGACCGGGCATGGATCCACGGGTCCAAGCCGGGGGCCGCGCAGATGGCCGACGTCAAGGGCGGTTTCGAAACCGTCGCGCCTGGCGAAGGCGCGCTACTGGAAGTCAAGTAAAGGCAAGGTGGTCGCTTCCTGTCCCGGCTCAATGCCCAGAGCAATTCCGGGAAAAGTGCGCAGCACTTTGCCATTGGGAATTGCCGTGAAAACAAGGAGATGGAACGGTTTCCGCGAAAGGATGAGCCGCTCTATCCGTTGAAGACAAAAGCCATCAGCAATTCCAGGTCCTGCACCGGCGCGCGCACCACGTTCAGCTGGCCCCGGTAGCGGCGCTCGCCGGCACCGATCACAAATCCGCTCGCAACGGCAACGTCGCCATTGGTGTCAAGGCGCGCGAATATATCCGCCACGTTGAGATCCAGCGCCAGCTTCAGGTCCTGCCGCGTGTCCTGGTCGAATGCTGTCGGCAACTGCCGTTTGACCAGTTGCTGGAACGACGCATTGAACGTCACGATCTTCTTCGTCGATGCCAAGGCGAAAGCCGGCGACGGACAGGCAAGCAGAATGGCGTTTACCGTCCTGATCGACGCAAGCTTGCGCAGGTTCAGGTTCTCGTTCCCCGATTCGCGTATGCAGGCGACCCGAATTGCCGAGGTCAGGTTTCCTTTTTCCGCGTGACTTTCGGCGATCTCGTCGACCAGCATGCCGATCGTGCATTTGCGGCTCTCGGCCATCTGCTTCAGCGAAACCCAGAAAGCCCGCTCAAGACGGATGCCGCGCCTTACGCCGCCGCGCGCCACGACGCGGAACTCGAGCTCGAAATCTTCTGTCGGGAGCGGCAGAAGCAAACGGTCTTTCAAGGTCCGGGGAGAGATGGCGTTATCGCTCACTCATTGCCTCCTGACGTGCCTTGTTGATCGGCTTCAGCAGGTAGCTCAGGATCGTCTTGCGCCCGGTCTTGATATCCACGGAACAGATCATGCCGGGGATGATCGAATATGCCTTTCCGTCTCGCACCAGTGTCGATTTCTCGGTTGCAACACGCACCTGATAATAGGGTTCGCCCGTCTTCTGATCGACCAGGCTGTCCGCGGTAATGTTGGAAACCTTGCCTTCGATGCCGCCAAAGATCGAGAAGTCGTAAGCCGTGACTTTTATCAAGGCATCCTGATCGGGGCGGATAAAGGCGACATCGCGGGGCGAAACACGTGCTTCTACCAGCAATGTCTCGGAAGTAGGCACGATGCCGGCTACGACAGTACCGGGCTGGACGAAGGCGCCGACGGTGTTCAGTTCCATCGTGTTGACGATACCGTCCACCGGCGAGCGGATATCCGTTCGCGCGACCTTGTCGGTCGCGCCGCGAATGGTTTCGTCCACCACCGAAAGATCGGCCAAGGCCTGCGTCAGGTCATCGAGTGCTTCCTGCTTCAGTTGCAGCCCGAGTTCCTCGACCTGGAGCTGCGCCTCGGTGATCGCCGACTTGGCTTTCTTTATCGTCTCGCCGGCCAGGTTCAATTGACCGTTGAGTTCGGTTTGCTCTTGCTCGACCTTGAGCTGCTCGGTCCTTGCCATCAGACCCTTCTTGACCATCGCCTCGACCAGCGTCGCCTGTTGGTCGCTCACAGCCAGGTTTTTTGTCAATCGGTCGAGATTGGCGTTCGCTTCGTCGAGTTCCTTTTCGCGCTGGTCGAGGCGCGACTTGAGCACCGACAGCTTGTTGTCGAAGTTTTCGCGTCGGGCAACGAGGAGATTTTGCTCGTTGTCGCAGATTTCCGGCGCCACCGCCTGAATGTCCTGCGGACATGGAAACGATCCGCTGATGCTGCCGCTCTGTTCGTATTTGAGCCTGGCGATGCGTGTCTGCAGGGCTCGCGCCTTGGCTTGCTGTTCGCCGAGGCTGGACGTGTTCAAAGTATTGTCGAGACGAATGATAAGGTCGTTCTTCCTGACGACCTGCCCCACCTTCACGGCGATTTCCTGAACGACGCCCGGCTCGCTGGCCTGGATGACCTGGGTCTTGGAGGCCGGTATGACCTTGCCATCGCCACGCGCGATCTCGTCGACCTCGGCGAATGATGACCAAGCGACAAAGGCGACGAAGAGCGCCGCTATGATGAATATGGACGCCGTCGCTAAAAGCGGCGGGCGGTCTTCTCTGGCAAGCATTTCCTACGCCCCGTTATTATATCGGGTTTAGCCCGATATAATTTGTTCATTCAGGAATTGGTTCTCTGCAGCGCCTGAATGACTTGTTCTTTTGGCCCGTCAGCAACGATCCTTCCTTGTTCGACAACAATAAGGCGATCGGCCAGTTCGAGCATGCTGAAGCGATGCGTCGAGACGATCAGCGTCGTGTTGCGGTCAAAAGCTGTCTTCAGTTGCTTGATCAGCTGTCGTTCCGAAGCCAGGTCCATCGAGCCGGACGGTTCATCCAGAAAGACGATCTTCGGCTTGGTCAAAAGCAGCCGGGCAATCGCCACCGTCTGTCTCTGCCCGCCGGAAAGATTGGTGCCTCGCTCGCCGACATTCATGTCGTAGCCGCGTGGATGGCGAGAGACGAACTCGTCGACGCCGGCGGCTTTTGCGGCTTCGATGATCTGCTCGTCGGTCGCCTCCGGAGATGCCATGAGCAGGTTCTCCTTCACGGTGCCCGAAAACAGATCGCCAGCTTGCGCGACGATGCCGACGGCGGCGCGCACCTCCGACGGGTGATACTGGCGGATGTCGATGCCATCCAGCAGCAGCTCGCCCGAGCTCGGCAGGAAAAGCCTGCCGATCAGGCGTCCCATCGTCGTCTTGCCCGACCCGATGCGGCCGATGATGCCGATCCGTTCGCCCGGTTTCACCGAGAAGTTCAGGCCGGACAGAACCTCGTTTTCCGATCCGGGATAGACGAAGCCGACATTCTTGAACGTCATCGCTCCATTGCGGATCGGGCGATTGACAAAGCCCACCGTGTCCGGCCGGTCCTCCGGTTGGGACATGATGGAATTCACCATTCTCAAGGAGAGCATGGCCTGGCGAAATCTCGACAAGGTGATCGCGATCTGGCCGAGCGGAGCCACGGCCCGGCTCGCCAGCATCACCGTTCCGATAATGGCTCCTGTCGATACATGCCCTTCCGAAAAGGCATAGGCTCCGGCCACGACCAGGGCGACCGTCACAAGCTGCTGGATGGCCTGGGTGATGTTGCCGGCCGCGGCCGAGAGCTGCTTGATCTTCTCGGAGGTGTTGGCCGCATTCTTCGAATGCTCGCCCCACTTCCTCAGCAAATAGGCTTCGGCGCGCAGCGACTTGATTGTTTCCAGCGTGGAGATGGACTCGACCAGCAAGGCCTGGCGCTGGGATGCTTCGTTCATCGAGGCGGCGACCCGTTTGCCGATGCGATGTTGCGTGACGAGGCCGACGATTACCGACGCCACAAATGCCAGGGCCGGTATGATGACCAACCAATCGCCGATCGCGTAGATGACCAGCAGGAAGATGAAGACAAAGGCCGTGTCGATGAAGACGCTGATGGTGTTGGAGGTGAAAAACTCCCTGACGAACTCATATTGAGTGACACGGTTGGCATATTCGCCGGTCGAACCAGGGCGCGCGGACAAGGATGAATTCAGCACCTTCTCGAACAGCAGATACGATATCCGCAGGTCCGCCTTGCGCCCGGCATAGTCGATCAGCGAGGCGCGGGCCGTCTTCAGAAGCAGGTCGAACAGAATGACGGCACCGATTCCGATCGCCAGCACCCAGAGCGTCGATATCGCCTTGTTCGGCAATATACGGTCATAGACGTTCATGGTGAAGATCGGCGAGGCGATGGCCAGCAGGTTGATGAAAATCGCCGACAGCACGACCTTCGAATAGGTGCGCCAGAAAGCGCCCATCGTTCCCGTCAGCCAATGGCGCCGTTCGATCTGCTGCGCCGACCCGACCTTCATGCCTTCGGTGGCGTTGGCATAGGTGATCGAGAACGATACGCCGCCACTGATGTAACTTGCGGCCAGCTCGGATTTGCCGATAGTCGTGCGCCCGTCTTCCTGCGGCGCCGTGAGATACCCGTCGCCATCGATTTCGGCCAGCAGGGCGATCGGCAACTGGCTGACACGGAAGATAATTGCCGGAAGATCGACACGACCGCGCAGGAAGTCGCGATGATTGAATTCGTGGGTCTCGAGACCGATGCGTTCGGCAAGATGCCGGATCTCGGTGACCTCGATGCGCGTGTCCGAAATCGGCACCCCGGCAAACAGCACGGTCTCCGCACTCGGCCTGCCGAGATAGGCCGCAATCGCCGAAAAGCAGGCCTTGAACGCCTCCTTGGGCGACAGAATATGTGGCTGCTGATTCACGATCCGCCCGCCAGGACCCTCAACCTCCCTTACACCGGCTCACTTCTTCCTGACCGGGGCAAGGATGTCGAAGGGTATATCGTTCGTCTGTTCCGACGGGGTCCGTGCATAGGTTTCGGTGTCCGCGGTCTCCGGAACCGCAAATTCATCTTTGGCGTAGGCCGTGGCCTGCTTCGGCGGATGGATGTCCATCGTTTTCAGCAACTGCCCGGTCGCTGCCAGAAGCCGATATTGCGCAAAGAGCGATGCGTAGGACGCGGTGTCCGCCAGCGTCGCTGTGTTGAACCGCGTATTCTGCGCATCCAGCACATCGAGCAGCGAGCGCTGTCCGACCTTGAACTGCTCGCGATAAGAAGCAACTAGCTTTTCGTTGGTAGCGGCTTGCAGCTTCAGGGTCTTTGCCAGATCGGCTTGCCGGAAGCGGCGATCCCACGACGTGCGAACGGCTTCTTCGATCTCCCGCAGAACCTGATGCAGCCCAAGCCGCTGCTCGCTGGCGCGGCGGATCTGCTCCTGCTCATTGGCTTTGTCGATGCCGCCCCGGTACAGATTCCACCGCAGCACCACCCGTGCTTGCAGATCGGACGTGTCTCCATTGTCGCCGTCAATGTCGTATCCGGCCCGGGCAACGCCTTCGGCGACGACCGAAGGGCCGTATTTCGCCCGCGCGGCGTCAACCTGCGAGGCGGCGGCGGAAATATCGCTATTAGCCATGTGGACGCGCGGATTGTTCTCCCGCGCAATGCCCAGTGCGTCGTCCAGCGACCTTGGCAGCGCAGAGGAAACATCGCCTGGCCGCGATGCATTGGTCAGCGGTTTCCCAACGGTCTTGAAGAAGCGGATCCTCGAGGCCTCGAGTTCCTCGGCGGCTTCCTGCATGCGGGCCTTGGCCGCGAACAAGCGCTCCTCCGCCTGTTGCCGGTCGGCTTCGTTCAACCCGCCGCCTGCTATGCCTTCCCTGATGTCGTGGAGAATCGCTTGGTGAAAGCCCAGATTCTTCTTTGCCTCTGCCACGATCGAGGCCTGAAGCATGTATTCCAGGTAATCCTGGACAACCGACAGCCCGATGAACTCGGATCGCTCCAGCACGCGGAACGAGGCGCCATCGACCCGCGAGGCCTGACGGTTGAGTTCGGCTCGCCTTGCGCCACTATCATAAAGCGTTTGCGAAACTGTCAGGTCGGTCTCCGCGGGATAAAGCGCGTCGTGCTCGATGGAGAGCGCGCGGCGGGAGGAGTTGTCCAGACGGCGAGCACCAGCGGATGCCTCGACATCGACGCTTGGGAGATAAAGCCCTTTTGCCTGTCTCAGTTCGAACTCGATCGCCTCACGGTTTTCGATGGCCTGGCCGATTTCCGGATTGGATTCCACCGCAACCGCCATGGCCTCCTTGAGTGTCAGTGCATGCGCGCTCCAGCAACTCAGCATGGTAGCCGTCATCAAGAGACCAACGCTCATGACCTTGGTCGACAGACCTGTCGTCTTCATTTTCCCACCCACGTTTCCCCGCGCTTTGTTAAGAGCGCCCCAGCCGGGCTTGGCGCCTGGCCTTGTTGACTATCTTGCAAATTACCGTGAGCGTTTCATTATTAAGCTGTGACTAAATCACAGAATCCAGACAGACGGCCAAAGAATGTAGCAAAAATGGCACACATTTGAGACGCTGGTGGGGACCAAGTGCCGGTATTGAAACTTGAAACACCGAGACAGGATACGGAGATGGCCAACAGGACGCTTGTTCTAACAATATCCTGATGAGTACGCATGCCTGCAAATAAAGTGCGCTTGGCGCGGCGTTTTTGAGCAGGGCCGATTCGGTGCGTGCTGCGCTTGGCTGGGGCGCCAGGATTCGAACCTGGGAATGTCGGTACCAAAAACCGATGCCTTACCACTTGGCGACGCCCCAATAGCCGTCAGAGTCGCTGTGCGGCGCGTTATTAGCAGAGCAGCCGAAAAGCACAATGCTTATGAGCAGCCGCGAAGGCACTCGCCTGACCAGCAGTGCGATTGCCTCCAGATGATCCACAAACGGACTATACGGACCACACGGCCAACTCGTTGCCGGCTGGGTCGACGAAGTGGAAGCGTCGGCCGCCGGGGAATGGGAATATCGGCTTGACGATCGTTCCGCCGGCGCTTTCGACCGCGCGAAGGGTTTCTTCCAGATTCTCACTGTAAAGCACAGGCAGCGGCTTGGCCGGCGCTTCCCCTGCATCAGCCTGAAAACCTCCTTCCAGCCCCTCGGCAAAGGCCGAATAGGTTGGTCCATAGTCGGTGAACGACCATCCAAAGGCAGCGCTGTAGAAGCCCTTCAGCCGGTCCAGCGTGCCGCCGGTCGCCGGCATTTCCAGATAGTCCAGTTTTCCAGGCCGTTTCATGGGACACCTCTTTGTTCCCTTTATGTTCTAGATATCGAACATTGAGGTGGCAAGTCTTTTTGACGCATCCGGGGGCATGGCTTTTTCTTAATCGATTGTAGCGACCCGACGGCTTTGGCCGGCCCTTGCCTTTCGCACTGCAGCATCATATCGCTCCAAAGTCGGACACGGGCGGAGCTTTCCGTTTCGCCAATCTTTCCAATCTCCTGCAACCGGAGAGCAAAGCATGACCAAATGGGTTTTCACCTTTGGCGATGGTGCGGCGGAAGGCCGTGCCGGCGACAAGAATCTGCTGGGCGGCAAGGGCGCCAATCTGGCCGAGATGTGCAGCCTGGGCCTGCCGGTGCCGCCGGGTTTTACGATCACCACCGAGGTCTGCAATGCCTACTATGCCAATGGCCGTACCTACCCGGCGGGATTGGAAGCCGACGTCGCTGTCGCGCTCGACCATATCGGCCGGCTGACCGGCCGCCGGTTCGGCGACCCTTCGAAGCTGCTCCTGGTTTCGGTGCGTTCCGGCGCCCGGGCGTCGATGCCCGGCATGATGGACACGGTGCTCAATCTCGGATTGAACGACGAGACGGTCGAGGCCCTGGCCTCCGATTCCGGCGATGCGCGCTTTGCCTATGACAGCTACCGCCGTTTCATCCAGATGTATTCCGATGTCGTCATGGGCCTCGATCACGAGGTGTTCGAGGAAATCCTGGAAGACCAGAAAGCCAGCCTCGGCCATGAACTCGACACCGAGCTGACGGCCATCGAATGGCAAGGCGTCATCGCGCTCTACAAAGCCAAGGTCGAGGAAGAGCTCGGCCGGCCGTTCCCGCAGGATCCGCACGAGCAGCTCTGGGGCGCGATCGGCGCGGTGTTTTCGAGCTGGATGAACAACCGCGCCATCACCTACCGGCGCCTGCACGAGATTCCCGAAAGCTGGGGCACGGCGGTCAATGTTCAGGCCATGGTGTTCGGCAATATGGGCGAGACCTCGGCGACCGGCGTTGCCTTCACCCGCAACCCGTCGACCGGCGAAAAGCAGCTCTATGGCGAGTTCCTGGTCAACGCGCAGGGCGAGGATGTCGTTGCCGGCATCCGCACGCCGCAGAACATCACCGAGGCGGCGCGCATCGCGGCGGGTTCCGACAAGCCGTCACTGCAGAAGCTGATGCCGGACGCCTTCCAGTCGTTCGTCACCATTTCCGACAGCCTGGAAAAGCACTATCGCGACATGCAGGATCTCGAATTCACCATCGAGCGCGGCAAGTTGTGGATGCTGCAGACCCGTTCCGGCAAGCGTACCGCCAAGGCGGCGCTCAGGATTGCCGTCGAAATGGCCAGGGACGGACTGATCACCAAGGAGGAAGCGGTCACGCGCATTGATCCGGCTTCGCTTGACCAGTTGCTGCACCCGACCATCGACCCGAAAGCCGCGCGCGACGTCATTGGCGTCGGCCTGCCGGCGTCCCCCGGGGCCGCCACCGGTGAGATCGTCTTTTCCTCCGGCGATGCCGAGGACCTGAAGACGCAAGGGCGCAAGGCGATCCTGGTGCGCATAGAGACCAGTCCGGAAGATATCCACGGCATGCACGCGGCCGAAGGTATCCTGACCACGCGCGGCGGCATGACCAGCCACGCGGCGGTTGTCGCGCGCGGCATGGGCAAGCCTTGTGTGTCCGGCGCCGGCTCGCTGCGCGTCGACTACAGGGCCGGCACGCTGCTCTCGATGGGCCAGACCTTCCGCAAGGGCGACATCATCACCATCGACGGCGGTAACGGCCAGGTGCTCAAGGGCTCCGTGGCGATGCTGCAGCCGGAATTGTCAGGCGATTTCGCGGCCATCATGGAGTGGGCGGACGCGGTTCGCCGCATGAAGGTGCGCACCAACGCCGAAACGCCTCTCGATGCCCGCATGGCGCGCTCCTTCGGCGCCGAAGGCATCGGGCTTTGCCGGACCGAACACATGTTCTTCGACGGCGCGCGCATCGTCGCCATGCGCGAGATGATCCTGGCCGACACCGAGAAGGACCGGCGCGCCGCGCTGGCCAAGCTTCTGCCCATGCAGCGCTCGGATTTTCTGGAACTGTTCGAAATCATGGCCGGCCTGCCGGTGACGATCCGCCTGCTCGATCCGCCGCTGCACGAATTCCTGCCCAAGACCGAAGCCGAACTCGCCGAGGTCGCGGTCGCCATGAACGTGTCGCCCGACAAGCTCCGGCAGCGCACCGAGGCGCTGCACGAATTCAATCCGATGCTCGGCCATCGCGGCTGTCGGCTCGCCGTCTCTTACCCGGAGATCGCCGAGATGCAGGCGCGCGCCATTTTCGAGGCCGCTGTCGAGGCCGGCAAGAAAGCCGGCGCGCTGGTGGTGCCCGAGATCATGGTGCCGCTGGTCGGCCTGGTGAAGGAACTCGATTATGTGAAGGCGCGCATCGATGCGGTCGCCAAGAGCGTCATGGATGAGAGCGGCGTCAAGATCGACTACCTCACTGGAACCATGATTGAGCTCCCCCGCGCGGCGATCCGCGCCCATGTCATCGCCGAGTCGGCCGAGTTCTTTTCCTTCGGCACCAACGACCTCACCCAGACCACCTTCGGCATCTCGCGCGACGATGCGGCGTCCTTCCTGGAAACCTACCGCCAGAAGGGCATCATCGAGCAGGATCCGTTCGTCTCGCTCGACATTGACGGTGTCGGTGAACTGGTACGCATGGCGGCGCAAAAGGGCAGGGCGACGCGGCCCGGCATCAAGCTTGGCATTTGCGGCGAGCATGGCGGTGATCCCTCGTCGATCCGCTTCTGCGAGGAGGTCGGGCTCGACTACGTCTCCTGCTCACCCTACCGCGTGCCGATCGCCAGGCTGGCGGCCGCGCAGGCCGCGGTGCATGCGGCGAAGACGGGGCGTGGATAGACTGGTACGGAGCTTAAGGTTTGTATGAAAATTCACGTGAACGTGCTGGCGACATAGCGTAATCTCGACACTGTTCTCGACCAATTTACGGATGACCGCCAATTGCTTCCGGAAACAGATGTTGCAGATATCACCCGCTCCGTTCCGCTCGATCCTGATCATTCAAACGAAGTTTGTAGGCGATATCGTCCTCGCCTCGACACTCGCCAGGAACCTGCGGCTCGAATTCCCTGACTCCAGGATCGTGTTCCTCTGCGAAGCGCATTTCGAGAGCTTCGTGGTTGCGCATGGCATCGCTTCCGAGGTGGTTGCGTTCAGGCGGGCCAGCATGCGGGGTACCCTGCTGCAACGCGCAAAAGAGCTCTATGCCGTGGTGCGGGCGCTGCGTGGCTTTCGCTTCGACCTGACGATCGACCTGACCGATTCCAAGACCTCTCGGCTCGTCAGCGGGTTGGTCAACGCCAGGACACGCGTCGGCTACAATCCTTCCGAGAGGCCGCTGAAGCTGTTGGAGCGGCAGCCCGCCAATGTGTTTGCCAAGCCATTCGGGTTTGGCGGCCAGCATTTTGTCTATCGCTATCTCTCCCCTCTTGAAGCACTCGGCATCGATCTGCACGCCACGGTACCGAGCATCAAGCCGCTGCCATTCGAGGCCGAGAAAGCCTTGGCGCTCCTGGGCAGGCACCATATCCACCCGAACGCCTTCATCGCCGTGCATGCGGGCGCCAGTTTCAAGGGCCGGCAATGGCAGCCCGAACGGTTCGCGGAGGCGATTGACGAGATCGCGGCCGAAACCGGACTGGGTGTCGTCCTGGTCGGGGGGCCAGACGAACGTGAAACCGCCGCGCGGATCGTCGCCGGGACGGCGACGCAGGTGGTCGACCTGGTTGGAGAGCTGTCGCTCGAGAGCCTGCTGGCGGTCCTGGAACAGGCCCGGATGTTTCTTGGCAACGAAAGCGGCCCGATGCACATGGCCGCTGCCGCGGGTACCCCGGTTGTCGGCCTTTTCGGCCTGACCAATCCGTCGCGCTGGGGACCTGTCGGCGTGCCCAGCATCGCGCTTCGGCCGTCAATGCCATGTGATTGCGTGGCCAAGGATCTGTGCCGCCGGACCGACCCCAGCAAGGCGTGCTGCGTTTGGCGCCTGGAGGTGAAGCCGGTCGTCGAAGCGGCGCGCGAGGTTCTGGCGCGCACCGAGATGAAACAGGAACGCGCTGTCTGAGCGGTGATCGATCGGCAAGGCTGTCGTCCAACAGCTCGTTCTCAGTCGGTCAAATTGCCGCGCCAGGCGTTTTTCTGCTATCCATCGTCCCGATTTCCGCCTTCATGCGGGTTTTGGGTTACCGGCTTGAAATCGCCGGTCAGGAATTCGGGTTCGATGCGTCTGCTGCAAAAAAATCTCTGCATGATCGCCATGTCGATGGCGCTGCTATCCAGCGCCCATGCCGCGCCGCTGGTCGAACCCACGCTGCACATCAAGCCGGCTGCAAGCGGAACCGGTCGCGTCGCGCTCACGCTCGATGCCTGCGGCGGCAAGACCGACACGCGCATTCTCTCGGCGCTGGTGGACAACAGGATACCGGCCACCATTTTCGTCACCGGCATCTGGCTGAAGCGCAACGCCGAGGCCGTCGCGATCATGCGGGCGCATCCCGACCTGTTCGAACTGGAAAATCACGGCGGCCGCCATGTTCCGGCGGTCGACACGCCACAGAAAATCTATGGCATACGCAGCGCCGGCAGTCCCGAAGCGGTAGCGGCCGAGGTCGAGTCGGGCGCCGCCGCACTTGCCGGGACCGGCGAGCCGGCGCCGAAATGGTTCCGCGGCGCAACCGCCGAATATAGCCCCTCGGCCATTGCAATGATCCGCAAGCTCGGCTTCAAGATTGCCGGCTTCTCGATCAATGGCGATGGCGGCTCGCTGCTCGGCGTCAAGGAGACGGCCAAGCGTATCGCCGCGGCCAAGGATGGCGACGTCATCATCGCTCATATCAACCAGCCGACCCATGCCGCAGGCGAGGGCGTTGTCCAGGGCCTGCTGGCGCTCAAGGACAAGGGCATGACCTTCGTGCGGCTCGACGACGCCGACGGGACGGGCAATCACGGCACCACCGAGTAGAACGGTTCAAAACCGATCGAGAGCGGTTCAGTGTTCGATAGAATGTCTGACCCACTCTAACTTCTTGTTTTTACGCAATTCCCGGGAGAAGCGCTACGCGCTTCCCCCGGGAAAACCGCTGCGCACTTTTCCTGGAATTGCTTGTCTTATGACTTTCGTTGCCGAAGGGTCGAGAATGGACCGCCGGGAGAGGGTGCCAGCCCTCTCGTCGGCGGCGAGGGTCGGATCTGAACCTCAATGCACTCTCAAGTGCCTTCGGGCTGAAGCGTTCAGTCCGGCTTGGCTTCGATGGTGACCTTGCTGGCGTAGAACGCGCCGTGGTCGCGGATGTCGGTCATCTCGTCGAATGGTTGGCGGTAGGCCCACATCGCATCCTTGCCCGCTTCGCCCGCCGGCAGCACGCTCCAATAGCTGGCGTCACCCTTGTAGGGGCAGTGGGTCGAGTGGTCCGTTCGGCTGAGCTTGTCGAAATCGATGTCGGCGAACGGAATGTAGAAGGCGGCGGGGTAGGGGGCCTCCGTCAGCACCTTCGCCTTCGCGGACGAAGCGATGACTGTATCGCCGGCGCGGACCGTGACGGTGCCGGAATAGGGCTCTATCGTGATGATCTTGTCGGGATTGCGCTGAAAGCCGGGTGCCGGGTTGGCGATCTTGTCCATGCTGGTTCCTCTTGCCCCGACCTTAAGTGTGGTGGAAGGCCGGATTGCGCAAGCCCGTAGTCGCAAACAAAACAGACGCCATGCGCTCGTGCGTGGCGCAAGATAGCCTTCGCATTGCCGCGGAAATTCAGGCGGCGGTTTTGAAGGCGTCCATCAGCCCGGCATAGGCGGCCGCGATTCCCGCCACCGGGTTGCTGCTTCTCGAAATGGTCTCGACTTTCAGCGCCCCGCCGCCGGTTGGCAAGGTGAGCAGGAGGAACTGGCGATTGCCGCCATCGCCGACGGATGCCGCCGCGACGTGCTGGCCTTCCCCTTCGTTCTGGACGCACATCTTGAACAGCAGCGTGCCGCCGACCGCTTCGAGCGCGCCGCCGACAACTTCGACGAACTCGTCTTCGGAAACAGTCTTTTCGTCCGGCACCAGATCGGCCAGGCTTTCGGCAAGTGTACTCTCGAGAACCTTATCGTCGAGCGTGTCCATGCGAACCTCTTTCAGTCGCCAATCGCACCCCTTTGCCCGTTAACGAAACTTAACACCGACGATGGCCGGATTGTGGCGCTTTTTGCTGTCGGTCCGATCACCGGAGTCTACCTCGATGTAACGTATTTGAAGCCCCTGACATTCGAATGGCGGCAGGACCAGCCAAATGGACTCAAAAAGCGTCCGGATTCAATCGTTTGCCAATACGGGTCGAACTCCGACTTTCGTCCGCTGCGCTCCTGGATGGCTGGACAATTCCCGGGTTCGCTTCACAATGCGATCAAAAGGGTGAAGCGAAAAGCTCGGGGGCGAAAAGCGTGAGGGAGGGAACGGCATGCTGGGATTGATGCAGGAATGGCCGCTGCTGTGCCACAAGCTGATCGACAACGCTGAACGGCAGCATGGTGTGCGCGAGATCGTGTCGCGTTCGATCGAGGGGCCGATCGTGCGCACCACCTACGCCGACATCCATCGTCGTTCCCTCAAGGTCGCCCAGCGCTTGGAGCGCGACGGTTTTGCCTTGGGCGACCGCATCGCGACGCTGGCCTGGAACACCGCCCGCCACATCGAGGCCTGGTATGGCATCATGGGCATCGGCGCTATCTACCACACCCTCAATCCGCGCCTGTTTCCAGAACAGATCGTCTGGATCATGAACCACGCCGAGGACAAGGCCGTTTTCGTCGACATCACCTTCATCCCGTTGCTCGAGAAGATCGCTGGTGCCGTCAAATCGCTGAAGAAGGTGATCGTGCTCACCGACAAGGCGCACATGCCGCAAACGACCTTGCCCGGTGTCGTAGCCTACGAGGACTGGCTCGATGAGGTCGATGGCGACTTCACCTGGAAGACCTTCGACGAAGGCACCGCCGCCGGCATGTGCTATACGTCCGGCACGACGGGTGACCCCAAGGGCGTCGTCTACAGCCATCGCTCGAACGTGCTTCATGCCATGATCGCGGCCATGCCCGACGCCATGGGCCTGTCGGCGCGCGACACGATCCTGCCGGTGGTGCCGATGTTCCACGCCAATGCCTGGGGCCTTGGCCAGAGCGGCCCGATGATGGGCTCCAAGCTGGTCATGCCTGGCTGCAAGATGGACGGTGCCTCGATCTATGAGTTGCTCGACCAGGAGAAGGTCACATTCAGCGCCGCCGTGCCGACCGTGTGGATGATGTTGCTCCAATATCTGGAGGAGACCGGCAAGACACTTCCCCATCTCAACAAGGTCGTGATCGGCGGCTCGTCGTGCCCGCGCGCGATCATGACGAAGTTCCAGAACAATTACGGTGTCCAGGTCATCCACGCCTGGGGCATGACCGAAATGTCGCCGCTCGGCACGCTGTGCACCTTGAAGCCGGACTATGCAGGCCTTGACGGCGAGGCTCGGCTCGACGTCCAGAGCAAGCAGGGTTACCCGCCCTTCGGCGTCGAAATGAAGGTGACCGACGACGACGACAACGCGCAGCCTTGGGACGGCAAGACGTTTGGCCGGCTCAAGGTACGCGGTCCGGCAGTCGCTCGCGCCTATTATGGCGGTGTGGGCGCGGAGCAGTTCGATGAGGATGGCTGGTTCGATACCGGAGACGTCGCTCATATCGATGCCGGGGGCTACATGCAGATCACCGACCGCGCCAAGGACGTCATCAAGTCCGGCGGCGAATGGATTTCGACCATCGACCTGGAGAATCTGGCCGTCGGCCACCCCGATGTAGCGGAAGCGGCGGCCATCGGCGTCCAGCATTCGAAATGGGGCGAGCGGCCCTTGCTGGTCGTCGTCGCCAAGCCGGGCAAGGAACCGACCAAGGCCGAGATTCTCGATTTCATGGATGGCAAGGTGGCCAAATGGTGGATGCCGGACGACGTCGCTTTCGTCGGTGAGATACCGCACACCGCCACCGGCAAGATCCAGAAGATCACCTTGCGTCAGCAGTTCAGGGACTATCGCTTGCCGACGGATTGAGGGGATGTTGCGTGTTTCGGCTTCAAGCCGCCGCAAAAAGGCACTAAACCTCCGTCCGGGTTGGGGCAGCAGAGAATGATGGTTAGCATTCCCGAACGGCAAACGTCGAAGGCTGCCAGCTGGTCGCGGCGCACGGCCGCCTTTTCGGCGGTGCTTTTGCTGACGAACTTTGTCGGCCATCGCTTCGGCCTCGTTCAAACGCCGGTGTTCCTGTGGGTGTTGGGCATTGTCGCCCTGCTGGCGGCGCTGGCGCTGTTGTTTGCCGGCCTGGCCTTTGCGAGGCTGTGGAATTTTGGTGACCGTGGTGGCCGCGATCTCACCGTCGGCGCCGTGCTGGCGCTGCTGGTGCTCACCCCCTATGGCGTTGCCGCCTACTGGGCGACGATCTATCCGCCGCTGCGGGACATCTCGACCGATTTCGATGAACCGCCCGCGCTCGATGTCGGTGACCGGACCAAGGACATGAACGTGCTGTCTCCGCCGACGCCGGGTGAGCAGAGTTTGCAGACCGACAGCTATCCATTGGTCACCGCACGCAGCTACGACCTGCCATTTGAGACCATCGTCAACGCCGTTGAAACCGTGCTCGACCGGCGCGGCTGGGACCTTTCGGAGCCTTATCCCGAACTCGCCGGACAGACAGAGGTGACCATCACCGCCATTGCCTCGAGCTTCTTTCTCGGCCTTCCCGCCGACGTCGCCATTCGCGTCATGGATGACGGCGACACGGTCATCGTCGACATGCGCTCGGCCTCGCGTTACGGCCGCCATGACCTTGGCGACAATGCCGCGCGCATCACCGATTTCCTGGCGGAACTGGATCAGGAAGTCGCCGGCCAGGTCGGCGCGGCGCCGGCCGAGTAGCCATTTCCGCGCGAATTCGCGCCTGCGACGACGGTAGGGTGAACGCTTGGGTGGGGCAGACCTATCGGCCCGGCGTGAAAATGCCATCTATGGCTGGGGCGGCGTTTGTCGCCACGACGCCGCGCGCCACCAAATCCTCCAGATGGGCAAGCACCGACAGGCCGGCGGCGCCGTGCAGCCGTGGATCGGTATCCCTGTAGATCGCCCTGACCATGTCGGGAATTGTCCTGTCGCCGGCTCTGATCCGCTCCAGTATGGCCCGTTCGCGCATCTTGCGATGCGTCTTCAGTCCGCGCATGTAAGCGCGCGGCGCAGTCACTGGTCCGCCATGGCCAGGCAGCAGCAGGCGATCGCCGCGCTCGATCAGCCGGTCGAGCGATGCCATGTAATCGGCCATTGCCCCGTCCGGCGGCGCGACGATGGAGGTTGCCCAGCTCATGACATGATCGGCTGAAAACAGGATTCCGGTGCCTTCCAGCGCGAATGCCGCGTGATTGGCGGTGTGGCCGGGCGTCAGCACCGTTCGGATCGTCCAGCCGTCGCCGCTGACCAGTTCGCCGTCCGGCAACGCGATGTCGGGGATGAAAGCGGTGTCGGCGCTGGCGTCGAGCGCATTGGTTTCGCCGATATGCAAGGGTCTCGCCGGCCGGTGCGGTCCCTCCGCCAGCACCTGGGCGCCGGTGCGCTCCTTCAACCGGGCCGCCAGCGGGGAATGGTCGCGATGCGTGTGGCTGACGAAAATGTGGCTGACCGGCCGTCCGGCGATCACGTCGAGCAAGGTCCGCAGATGCCCCTCGTCATCCGGCCCGGGATCGATCACCGCCAGCGTGTCACGTCCCACGACATAGCTGTTGGTGCCATGAAAGGTGAAGGGACTGGGATTGCGGGCCGTGACACGTTGCACGTCGGGGGCCACGCTTACGCCTTGGCCATAAGCGGGGTCGAAGCTGGTATCGAATTTGAG
>NZ_RZSJ01000489.1:0-4813 GCF_003998025.1 Mesorhizobium sp. M8A.F.Ca.ET.021.01.1.1 | reverse complement strand
GGGCCCCCCCCCGCCGTTGCGCCCGCCGGCGCATCTTGGGCGGCAGGCCCGGGCGCGCGAGATGGACCGCGGACTGCATCAGCTCACACGCCGCGCCATTGCCGCCCGGCGGCGGCAATTGAAGGACCACGGTCGCGGTCGGATAGGCAACGTGTCGTCATCGACGAATGCAATCTCGAAAAACAAAACGCTCCCGCGGAAAGAGAGTCCGCGGGAGCACGGTCTGACGTTCTTATTAGGACGAACGCCAACTAAAGCAAGCCGGCTGCCGTCATCAGGTCGGTGACCTTCTTGGAGTTGAGCGTCGTGGCGTCGACCTTCGGCGCCTGCAGGTCGGCCAGGGGCACCAGCTTCGGATTGGACTGGGCGTCCTTGCCGACCGCATATTCGAAGGAGGTTCCGTTCTTTAGCACGTCCTGGCCACCCTTGCCGGTCACCCATTTCAGGAAGGCCTGGGCTTCCTTCTGGTGCTTGCTCGAGGCGAGCACGCCGCCACCGGAGACCGACACGAAAGCGCCCGGATCCTGGTTCTTGAAATAGTGCAGCGCGACGTTCTTGGAGTTTTCGCCGGTCTTGGCCTGATCGCCAAAGTAGTAATAGTGGTAGATCACGCCGCCTTCGATCTCGCCGGCATTGACCGCCTTCATCACCGTGCTGTTGCCCTTGTAGGCGGTGAAATTCTCCTTCATCGCCTTCAGCCAGTCGGCCGTGGCGGCCTCGCCCTTGAGTTGCAGCAGCGCGCTGACGATGGCCTGGAAATCGGCGCCGGAAGGCGAAGCCGCCCAGCGGCCTTTCCAGCTCGGATCGGCGAGATCGAGCATCGACTTGGGCAACTGATCAGCCTTGAGCTTGGTCGTGTTGTAGGCAAAAACGGTGCTGCGCGCGGCCACGCCCACCCATTTGCCGCTGGCCGCCTGATAGTCCTGCGGGACCTGAGCCAGCGTGTCGGCGTCGACCGGCGCGAACAGGCCGGCATTCTCCACCAGCGCCATGGCCGGCGAATTCTCCGTCAAAAACACGTCGGCGGGCGAGGCGGCGCCTTCGGAGACGATCTGGTTGGAGAAGTCGCTGTCGCCGCCGTTTCGCAAGGTGACCTTGATGCCGGTTTCCTTGGTGAACCCTTCGGCCCATTCCTTGGTCAGGCTTTCATGCTGGGCATTATAGACGATGATGCCGGCATCTTCGGCCGTTGCCGGACCGGCGGCTAGGCTGATTGCAAGCACCGCTACGCTGGCCAGGGCAAGAAGGGGGGATTTCATAAGGTACTCCTCGGGTTGCCCGCACTGCGGGTGCGTCCGAGTATCAATTCATGAATGGGTTAGTCAAGATTGAAAGCCAATCGGCATCATCACGGTTTCGCGTGTCGGACGCATTTGACATCACCCGATATGCGGTGCCGGTGGCTGCTCCTGCGGAATGCAGCCATCGACCATGGGATGAATGGTCCAGCGCTGATCCAGGCCCTGCTGTGTTCGTTTGGTCTCCGGATCGAACGCGTCGTTCAGCATGGCGCACCAGGTTCTGCGCAGGTTCTCGCAGCGTGTCCTGAATGCCGTGCTGCCAAGCCCGTCACGCATATCCTGCGCGGTGAGGTCGGTGGCCTCGCCCGGCGGTTTGGGCGGGACTGTGCCCATGTCGGGAAAGTCCGGGTTCCACTGAAGATAGTGTTTTGCGTCGACACCCGCGGCCGCATCGAATTTGACCACCGCCATCAGCGGATGAAACTCGTGCCAGCCCTGGTGATAGCCGTCATAGACATGTTCGCCGAGGACGGCGACATGATCGCCCATCCTGATGGGGCCGAGCGCCTTGTCGCCGACATTGGCGTCCTCGACATTGCCGGGGTTCCAGTTGAACAGCCCCTGCAGGACCGGCTTGACCCCGCCGAAGTAGGACGCCGCGCCGCCGATCGCGCCGCCAATGGCCGCCCCGAGCAATCCTCCCAGGAACGAGCCGATGGCGCAGCCCAGCGCACCCAGGAAAAACGACCCTATGGCGCAGCCGACGGCCGCCCCGACACCGGCGCCGGCGGCCGCCGCGGCCGCCGTGACGACCAGAGCCGCCGTCAGCAGGATGACGATGGCCGGCGCCCATTGGCGCATCTTGATCCAGAAGTCGCCCTCGGCCTCGCAGTGCAGGCCCCAGCGGGCATGGTCGTCGGTGGGTGCGTAGCCGAGGTCGGTCTTAAGATCATCGCGCGGCAACAGCAGCTCATGACCCTGAAAGCCGTCATTGAGAATGTCGTTGGCCGGATGGGCCGCGATGCTGGCGGCGAATTCCGCGACGACGCTGCCGTCGGCATTGTAGCGATTGGCGGCCGCCAAAGCCGCCTCGTTGGTCTCGGCGTTGAGGATCTCGGCCGTCGGATGCGGCATCAGGATGACGTCGAAATACTGGTCGTTGTCGAAGGCGCCGAGATCGCTGCGGAACGGATTGTAGGAGACGATGCCGACCGCGCATTTCGGATTGTCCTTGTCGAGGCAGACCAGGCGATGGTTGAGCCATTCCCCGGCGGCCTTGTCGATCGTGGCGGTGGCGGACGCCAGAAATGCGATTGCCGCGGCAAGTGCCGCACCGACCGGCCCCAGCAGCAACCCGAAGGCGGCTGCCAGCCCGGTGATGACGATGATCTGCAGCGCCTGGCCGGCGAGGAAAGCCAGCCGGTCGTCCTCGTTGTAGGGCTTGCCACCGGCGGGATAGAGAAAGCAGCTCGTATAGTGCCTGTAGGCCATCGGAGCGCCTCAGCCTTTCGTGGCGGTGAGCGTCACACCGCCGGTCATGGTGCGCGATCCGCTTTCGCCGATCGTGAACACATGGACATTGAAGGTCTTCGAGCCACGGAAGGCGGCGTCCTTCGCTTCGATCTCGACGGCGATCTCGGTGATCTGGCGCGGCTGCAGTGAAAGCGTTCTTGGAACGATCCTGACCGACCAGTCGTCCGGGATGGGAAACCGGCCATAGGCCTGGTCCTCGAGGGCCCTGGCCCAGCGTGCCTTGCTCTCGGCGAGCCGCGGCTGCGGGGTGTCGGTGCTCTCGCCGCGACCTTCGCCGCGTGACGGGGCACATGGCCGCAGCTTCGGCAGACCGTAGCAGTCCGCCTCGATCTGGAAACGCCGGACGACCGAGGCCTCGTTGCGGACGCTGAAGACGAACCTTGCCGGTGAGCGCATCTCGGCAATGTTGACGTTCTTCTGGCCAAGGTTGTTGCTGGGGTTGGCGTCATCGCCCCAGGAAAGCTGTGCCTGCAGGCAATAGTGGCCGCTGGTGGCGGGCGTGGTCCAACTGAACTCGGCATAGGCAGGGCAATCGATCGTGCCCTTGGCCCCGAGATTGACGGCGGTGCTGGCGATCGGACGGGAAACGGTCTGTGCGCCGAAGGACAGGTAGGACAGCGCCACTCCGACGCTGATGGCCGGGGCGTCGTAAGACCCGTTCCAGACACGCACGCGAACGCGATATGTGTGTGCTGGCTGGAGCGCGCCGGTGACTGGCGCGGCGCCGTCGAAAATGTCGATGTCGGGATTGTCCCAGGTGACCGCGAGGCCCTGCGCCATCAGATAGTACTGGGCATAAAGAAGAGGATCGGCGCGCTTGTAGATGTCGGGCGGCAGCTGGATACAGCAATCGTTCTGCGCCGGGCTTGGCAGCCGCTGGCCCTTGGCCAGCCGGCATAGCAGCATGCGAATCGTCGCAAACAGCACTTTCAGCCCGGTGGCAAGACGCTTCCAGAATTCGGCGGCGAACAACAGCAGGGCCGCGGTTCTGATGTGGTTGACCAGAGATCCTGCCATGTCGTGTTTCCCACGCTGAGAGGACGCAACGGCAATGTTTTCCTGGCGGACGTGTCCCGCCGATTTCCAGCGGCTATTTCTTCAGTGATCTCTGCCTTCGGTAGAAGTAGATGGCGGCGACAAGGACCATGGCCGCAATGACAAGGCTGCCCTCGAAAGTTCCCGAGCCATTGTCCGGAGAAAATCCAAAAATGCGTTCAATGAAATCCATTTCGGCCGCCCTCCGATCCTTTGACGCTACAGAAGGGTTTACCCTACGTCAACAAAGCTTGGTCCGTGCTGTCCTCGCCCCTGGACTGGAAACCAGAGAACCCATCCGGGAATTTCGCGGACCATCCCGCAAACTTTCGTGATTTGCCGGTAGTTTGGCTTGGACATTATTTCGCGGGCCACGTAACAAATCAGTGCCGAGGCGCGAAGATCGGGGAGTGAACTCTTGTGAGCGGCAAAGACGAGGCCGAGCTTTCCCGGCTGATGCGGGCCGCGATCGCGGGAGATGAAAAGGCCTATGCCGACTTTCTCCACCGGATTGCCGCGCTCATCCGCGGCTTTGTCAGGCGCAAGATCGTGCAGGGCGGGGTCGATCCCGAGGACGTCGTGCAGGAAACCTTGCTGGCAATTCATGTGAAGCGACACACCTGGCGCCAGGACGCGCCGGTCCTGCCTTGGGTCTATGCGATTGCCCGTTTCAAGCTGATCGACGCGTTCCGGCGGCGCGGACGGCGCATCGAGATCGATGTCGACGACATCGCCGAGACTTTTGCCGAGCCGGAGACCGATACGGTCAGCGAACGCGACATCAACCGGGCGCTCGACGGCCTGCCGCCGGCACAGCGTTCCGTGGTTTCGGCCGTGTCCGTGGAGGGTCGCTCGATCGGCGAGACGGCGGCGAAGTTCGGCATCAGCGAGACGGCGGTGCGTGTATCGCTGCATCGGGGACTTGCCGCCATAGCCAAGCGATTCGGACAGGGGCGGTTCGGACGGGAATGACATGAAGACCGACGATCTCATTAAGGCGCTCG
>NZ_RZSJ01000488.1:0-4824 GCF_003998025.1 Mesorhizobium sp. M8A.F.Ca.ET.021.01.1.1 | reverse complement strand
GGAATGGGAGTGGGGCGGAGATCGCTTCGCTCCGGCCGCCCAGCCGAAGCGCGTGCTGGTCGTCGGCGGCGGCCCGGCCGGCCTCGAAGCGGCGCGCGCCGCGGCCGAGCGCGGTCATCGCGTCACACTGGCCGAGGCTTCCGACCGCCTTGGGGGGCAGTTCCGTCTTGCCGGACTGCAGCCGCGCCGTGCCCAGATTCTGGATCTGATTAGCTGGTACGAGCGTCAGCTCGGCCAGCTTCAGGTCGACATCCGTTACGGGCAGTATGTCGAAGCCGATGATGTCGAGCACGAAGGCGCGGATCACGTCATCATCGCCACCGGCTCGATGCCGCCAGACGGCGCTTTCCAGCGGGCCTTGCCGCAGTGGGACAGCATTCCGGGCGGTGGCCCGGTGCTCTCGGCCGAGGCGGTGATGGCTCGTGAGGCGAGGCCGGGAAAAAATGTTCTGTTGCTGGACGATGGCGGCAATTGGAAAGGCTGCGGCACCGCCTGGAAACTCGCCGAGGACGGTCACGATGTGACGCTTGTGACCCCGGACGCCCTGGTCGGCAAAGAGCTTCAGCGAATGGCCGTCGACGCGCCGCTGCGCCGAGCGCTCGCCAAACTGCGCGTGCGGTTCGTGACCGAGAGCGCCATCGTGCACTGGGATGGCAGGATGGCCAGGATTGCTTCGCTGCTCGACGGGACCGAGCAGGAGGTCGAGGCCGACGCTTTGGTCTTCGCCGCCACCAGCATGGCGCAGCACAGCCTGTCCATCGAGCTCGAACGGCGCGGAATTGCGCATACCTCCATCGGCGATTGTACCGCCTCCAGACAGGCGGCATTTGCCATTCATGACGGGCGCAAGGTGGCGCTTGGTCTTTGATGATCGCGAAAGGCGCCGGACCAGGCAAGGCATGAACGGGGCTGATGTCTGAATGCGTATCCAGTCAATCAAAGTCTATCAGGTGCTTCTGCCTGTCAAAGGCGGTGCCTACCGGATGGCCAGTGATAGCGTGCGGAATTTGGACAGCACGCTGGTTGAAGTGACCACCGAGGATGGACTGTCAGGCTGGGGTGAGACGTGCCCGATCGGCCCTGTTTATCAGCCCCAACATGCGCTGGGCGCGAGAGCGGCAATTGCCGAAATAGCGCCTGGACTTGTCGGCGAGGATACAACGTCCATGCGCCGCCTCGCCAAAAGAATGGACGAGCGGCTGAACGGGCACAACTATGCCAAGGCGGCCTTGGATATAGCTTTCCTCGACCTCACCGGCCAGCGGCTGGGCGTCCCGGTCTCAACCCTTCTCGGTGGTGCGCTCACCGATCGTGTGCCGTCTTACTACTCGACGATCGTCGGTGCTCCCGACGAGACCGCGCGTATTGCCGCCGACAAGGTCAACGCCGGATATGCACGGCTTCAGATCAAGATCGGCGGACGGGATCTCGAACAGGACGTCGCCACCGTGCACAAAGTATGGGAGGCCGTTGGCTTCAAGGCCCGGATGGCCGTCGACGCCAATCGTGGCCTGACCGCTGCCGCGGCGTTGCACATCGATCGGCTTTGCCAGGCAATCCCATTCGTGTTCGAACAGCCTTGCAACACCATGGAGGAAGTGGCGGGTCTCAAGGGACGCGTTACACACCCGATCTATCTCGACGAGAATACCGAGGATTTGAATGCAGTGTTGCGGGCAGTTTCGTCAGGTATCGCGGATGGATTTGGATTGAAGGTCACCCGCCTTGGCGGCCTCACCAAGATGGCCACGGTCCGCGACCTGTGTGCGATACGATCTCTTCCGCACAGTTGCGACGACGCCTGGGGCGGAGACGTCATCGCCGCGGCCTGCGTGCACCTCGCCGCTACCGTCGAGCCGAGACGTTTTGAGGGAGCCTGGATCGCGCAGGAATACATCGAAGGGCATACCGATCCCGTAAACCCGATCGTGATCGAGAACGGGCATATACGCGTCCCGCAGATCCCAGGGCTCGGCGTCAGGCCTGAGCGCTCCCAACTCAACGCGCCGATCGCTACTTTCGGAGACTAAGGATCGTTGGATGTGATCTATGCAAGTAGACGAGCCACCCGAAGGCTTCATGAGCCGCAAAAAAGCCGATATGCACGATGCGTGGTATTGATTGCTTTCCGCAGCCAAACATTCGGGGAAATCCATGAAACTGCTGCTCGCCGCCGTCTTGTCGATTGCCGCACCAGCCGCCGCATTGGCCGGTCCGGCGTCCGACGCCGTGAAGTTCTTCTATGTCCCGCAGGTCAAGTTCGAGGCCGACGCGCAATACCGCGATCGCTTCACCGAGCCGGTGACGAAACTGTTCGACCTCAACGACCAGGCGACCAAGAAGAATCCGGACCAGGTCGCCTGCATCGACTTCGACCCGGGCCTCGACGCGCAGGATTTCGACCAGAAGACCATCTCCAAGACCTTGAAATTGTCCGAGACGGTGGATGGCGACGCGGCACAAGTGGTGGCGAATTTCAGTCTCTTGCCGGAAGGAGACGATTCGCAGCGCGAAATGCACTGGTCGCTGAAGAAGGTCGACGGCAAGTGGAAGATATCGGACATTGCATCGAAGACCAGCGCCTGGACGCTGAGCCAGCTCGAATGCATGGCAGGCCAAGATCCGGAGTGATGCAATGGCCGGTCGCGCGCTCCTGTTATTGTCGGCCATGTGCCTGCTGGCGGCTGGCTTGAACGGCGCGGCTGCTCAGGGCCTGTTAGGCGCGCCGCCGGCAAATGCTCCGGCCGGGACCGCGCCCGATGACAGCGGCACGCCGCCGGCGACCGCGCCTGGCGGAGCTGCGGAGCCGGCGACGCCACCTGTCGCATGGCCGCCGAGCGGGCCCGCCACCCCCATCCAGCCGGGATCGCCGACAGCGGTTGTGCGGCCGTTCTACGATCAGGTCGGCCTGGAGATCGATCCGGCTCAGCGCGGCCATTTCATCGACCCGGCGAAAACCGTGCTCGACAAAAGCGATGCCTTGCGCAAATCCGGGCAGGGCGAGTGCCTGGACCCCAACATGGCGTTCGACAATGCGGACTATGACAAGGCCGAGATCGACAAGAGCCTGAAGACGCTCGAATCAATCAATGGCGATCAGGCCAAGGTCATCGTCGCCTTCGTCGTCGCCGGCAACCCGCACCGCCTTGAATGGAAGTTCAAGAAGGTCGACGGCGAATGGAAGATATCGGACCTTTTGTCGGTGACCGGCGAATGGGCGCTCAGCCAGTACCAGTGCGAATGATGGCCGAACTAGCCGCGCCCGCGATAGGGGGCGACGCCGGTGTCCGGCAGCCAGGCGCCTTCGGGCGGAGCGCCGGTCTGCCAGAAGACATCGATCGGAATGCCGCCGCGCGGATACCAGTAGCCGCCGATGCGCAACCACAACGGCTTGGTCGCGGCCACGATGCGCCGACCGATCATCACCGTGCAGTCTTCATGGAAAGCGCCATGGTTGCGGAACGAGGTCATGAACAGCTTGAGCGACTTCGATTCCACCAGGGCCGCGTCGGGTGCGTAGTCGATGACGATATGGGCGAAATCCGGCTGTCCGGTCACCGGACAGAGCGAGGTGAATTCCGGGACGGTGAAACGCACGATCGCCGGCGGTCCGTCACCGCGCGAAAACGGCACGGTTTCCAGGACCGCAGCTTCGGGGCTCTGTGGCGTCTCGACGTGCGTGCCGAGCTGGGTGAGATTTTTGGTATCGATCATGAGCGGGTTTCCTTGGATTTGCCGCTCATTAGCACAAATTAAAACGGCAGGAAGACGATGACCAGCAACGACCCGCTTCTCCAACCCTACCAGCTCAAGCATTTGACGCTGAAGAACCGGGTGATGTCGACCAGCCACGAGCCGGCCTACTCGGAGGACGGCATGCCGAAGGAGCGCTATCGGCTCTACCATGCCGAAAAGGCCAAGGGTGGCATGGCACTGACCATGACCGCCGGCTCGGCCATCGTTTCGCGCGACAGCCCGGCCGCCTTCGGCAATCTGCACGTCTATGACGACCGCATCGTGCCGTGGCTGGCCGAACTCGCTGACGCTTGCCACGAGCATGACTGCAAGGTGATGATCCAGATCACCCATCTCGGCCGCCGTACCGGCTGGAACAAGGCCGACTGGCTGCCGGTGCTCTCGGCCTCGCCGGTGCGCGAGCCAGCGCATCGTGCTTTCCCCAAGGCCATAGAGGAGTGGGACATCGAGCGCATCGTCGCCGACTATGCATCGGCCGCCCAGCGCTGCCAGGCAGCCGGTCTCGACGGCATCGAGTTCGAATCCTACGGCCATCTGATGGACGGCTTCTGGTCGCCGGCCACCAATCATCGCGACGACGAGTATGGCGGTTCGCTCGACAACCGGTTGCGCTTCACCAACATGGTGCTCGATGCGGTGCGGGCGGCGGTTGGCGACAAATTCGTCGTCGGCATCCGCATGGTCGCCGACGAGGATTTCGAGAAAGGCCTGTCGAAGGAGGAGGGCGTCGAGATCGCCAGGCGACTGGCCGGCTCCGGCAAGGTCGATTTCCTCAACATCATCCGTGGCTCGATCGAGACCGACGCGGCACTGACCAAGGTCATCCCGGTGACTGGCATGCGGTCTTCGCCGCATCTCGATTTCGCCGGCGAGGTGAGGGCGGCGACGAAATTCCCGACCTTCCACGCTGCGCGCATTTCCGACGTCGCCACCGCGCGCCACGCGATCGCCACCGGCAAGCTCGACATGGTCGGCATGACGCGTGCCCACATCGCCGATCCGCACATCATCAAGAAGGTGATGGAGGGCCGCGAGCACGAGATCCGTCCCTGCGTGGGCGCCACCTAT
>NZ_RZSJ01000487.1:0-4850 GCF_003998025.1 Mesorhizobium sp. M8A.F.Ca.ET.021.01.1.1 | reverse complement strand
CGCCGTCCTTGGTGATGCGCGGGGCGCCGAACGACTTGTCGATGACCACGTTGCGGCCCTTGGGGCCGAGCGTGACCTTCACCGCGTCAGCGAGGATGTTGACACCGCGCAGCATGCGCTCGCGGGCATCGCGGGAGAATTTTACGTCTTTGGCAGCCATTTTTAGCTCCTGGCAGGGGCTTCAATCGAGCCCGGGAATTCAGTTGACGAAAGGGCCTGATATGAGCCGATGATGCCCATGATGTCGGATTCCTTCATGATCAGAAGGTCTTCGCCATTGAGCTTGACTTCCGTGCCCGACCACTTGCTGAACAGGATGCGGTCGCCGGCCTTGACGTCCAGCGGGACCAGCTTGCCAGCTTCGTCACGAGCGCCGAAGCCGACAGCGATGATCTCGCCTTCCTGCGGCTTTTCCTTTGCCGTGTCGGGGATGATGATCCCGCCAGCGGTCTTGGATTCGGATTCGACCCGGCGAACGACCACGCGGTCATGCAGCGGGCGGAACTTCGACTTTGCCATTTTCGGATTTTTCCCTGGTGCGCTGTTGAGGGGTTTTTGTTAGCACTCGCGATGGACGAGTGCTAACGCGATAGTGAGGTAGGCTGTAAGCGGGCACTCGTCAAGACGGACGAGGGCAGGCGAGGAGCTCTGGCCCCCTCCCCGGTGGAACCCAACGCATACGCGGCATCCGCGTTGATGGCTGCGAGCCCCACATTTCCATTGAATTCGGCGTCATGACGCCAACTTGCTCGCGCCGCTTCCAAGTCGTCAGTCGTGCTGCCGTCAGCACGAACATAGGGCTGCGCTTCACTTCCCGTCGAAGCCGCGGCAAGCAGCGTCGCCGTCAGCACGCTCCTTTGCAGATGCTTGCCAAAGGTGGACAGTGAGCGCACCTGCGCCGGGCTGTTGGTGCGAACGTAAGACGTCATTGACAACTCCTTTTTGCAAGTCGAGCCCCTTCTCCACCTTCGGCCGCCGTCGACGCGAAGAAGTCCGCATCGCGTTGAAGACGAGCTGCGAAAAAGAGAAAGATGTGTTTGATGGCTGCGGCCCCAACGGTGCCTTCAGATTTGAGATCACTTCCGCCGCGAGCGGCTGAAGCTCCTCGCAACGTCAAATCGAATCTGCTGCCAAGCCTCCAGGAAAGGAGAGCATTGCTCATCTCGCGCTTGTGCATGCAGTCAACCTTCGATCCGTGTTGCCACATCAAGAGCAAATGCCGTGCCAAAGCTCACTGGGAAGTGAACGCATGGCTCTCCCTGAAAACCTCACAAATCCAGCATGGTCAATTGTGCGGAACCCGACATGCGTCTTCTGCCACTGTCAGCTTTCGGACAGGCATGACGCGTTTCGCGCCGACCACCGGTCGATCGGTTTTGGGGCCGGTCTGTTCGCCTCATAAGAGCGCGTTACATTGCGTAGCGGTTTCCCGAGCGCCGCCACATGACACTGGACCTGCAGGTAGCACCGGCTTCTCATCCAGCCTTACTTTGGCCCCCTCGCGTATCAAATTCCCGCTGGCGAGCCCTGCTTTCATAGATCGCACCATGCCGGATGTCTGCTCTGGCGCCCGACCCGCTGGCACGATCTCGATCCGGCATAAGGGCGCAGCATCTTTGCAGGCCGTTTCATCCCGGCGTCCTGCTTGGCTGACAGACCGCACTTGGCGAGCGGTCTCCATGCTCTCTCCAAGGACCATCCCTGCGGCTGGCTTGTCGACCTATGGGCGGGTCCGGCCGCCCGAAACCCTCGCGCCATCAGCTTTTTTCCCCGCCGCCTGCGGCGGCTTCCTCGCGCCGCTTCGCTCACAAAAAAGCTGCCCGCTCGGGTCCTTCACTGTCGCTGCGGCCCTGTCGGATTCAGGCGGTCCTGACGCGCCCATTACGGTGCGCCATCGCAGGGGATGGTCCCCGGCGAAACCACAAAAGGAGACTTCGAAATGACCGCGATCGGTTACGTCAACAAGCAGGAAAACGGCGCCTACAAGGGCCAGTTCAAGACGCTCAGCGTCCGCGCCGACATCGATATCGTCCCCAACCAGGCCAAGAGCGCCGATAACCATCCCGACTTCCGGGTGCTTACGCAAGGGGTCGAAGTCGGCGCTGGCTGGATCCGCACCGGCGAGACTTCCGGCAAGGATTATGTGAGCCTGTCGATTGCAGCGCCGGAGTTCGGACCGCGCAAGCTCTACGCCAATCTCGGCCGAGCCGCCGGCCAGGACGATCACGACACCTACGCCATCATCTGGAACCCGGCCGACTGACCGGCCGAGATAAGAGCCTCGCGCCGCAGCCCCGGCGCGGGGCTCATTCCCAGGAGTTCCACCCAAACCCCGTCCGCCCTAAAGGGCGGCGAAAACTCTCCCCCGACTCTTCGCCCGTCCCCGAGACGATCTCCCTCGCCCATCCTCGCCCTCGCTTGTCCGAAGCGAAACGAGGATCATCATGGACGACGAAAACGAACGCGCGGCCCGCGCGAAAAAGGGCAGCCCGTTTCTCAGCACAGCCCAAGCCGCCTTCTATATCGGGCTCTCCCAGCGCACGCTCGAAAAGATGCGGCTCAAGGGCGGCGGCCCGAAATTCCGCAAGCACGGCCGCTATGTCCGCTATCACATCGACGAACTCGACCATTGGTCGAAAGGACACCCGCAGCACTCCATCGCCGGCGATGGCAAGGCCGGTTCCGGCCAGGGCGGCACGGGAGGCCGTTCATGAGGCGGCGCCCTTCCATCCATCTGATCGGCAGCCGCCTGAGGCGTGTTCGAGCCCGTAAGACGGTCGCCTTGGCCGCGGCCGGTCTCGGTCTTTTGGGCTTCACGGCGCTGGGAAAGCCCGCCCCTTGGCTGGTCTGGAACGCCTCGGCCAGCGCGCCGATCGGCCTTTACCGCATCGCTGCGGGAGCGCTGGCGCGTGGCGATCTCGTGCTCGTGCGCCCGCCTGAATACGCGGCGTATCTCGCCGCCGAGCGCAGCTATCTGCCTCGCAATGTGCCGCTGGCAAAACGTCTTGCAGCGCTGCCGGACGATAATGTCTGCGCCTTCAATGACGCCATCATCATCGGCGGCGACATCGTCGCGCGCCGGCTCAAAATCGACGCCGAAGGCCGACCTTTGCCATGGTGGAACGGCTGCCGAGCGCTCGGGGATAACGAGGTTTTCCTGCTCGGCAGCGACAAAAACCGCTCCTTCGACAGCCGCTATTTCGGGCCTGTTCCCACTCAAAATGTCATCGGGAGGCTCGTACCACTATGGACCGAGTGACCCTCCTCTTGTTGGGCATGATCGCCATTGCGCCATGCGCCTGTTCCGCCTCGACCGGCGCTGAGCCGGTCGCCATCTCCCAAAGTCCGCAGCTGCGAAAGTGGCAGACGTTGGTATCGGAAGCAAGCCGGCGCTTCCATATTCCCCAAGCCTGGATCTATGCCGTCATGGCTGCCGAAAGCGGCGGCAAGACAATGCGCGGCGGCCGCCCCATCACCTCCCCCGCTGGCGCCATGGGCCTCATGCAGGTGATGCCCGGCACCTATGAAGAGATGCGGGTCGAACACGGCCTTGGGCCTAACCCCCACGATCCGCGCGACAATATCCTGGCCGGCACGGCCTATCTCAGTGCCATGTATGACCGCTTCGGATTTCCTGGCCTGTTTGGCGCCTACAATGCCGGTCCCGAGCGCTACGACGAGCATTTGAAGCGTGGCAAACCGCTGCCAGAAGAGACCGTCGAGTACCTCGACCAACTCAAGGCGGCCGGAGTTTCGGCGGCCGACATCGAGGCGTTCGAAAGCCAATCTGTCGCTCCAAAGGCGCAAATCGCTCCTCTCGGACGGTCGCTGTTCTTCATTCATGACGGTGTTCACTCAGGCGTGCGAAACGGCGATCTCTTCGTGCCGCTCGGCAAGGACGGCGCGCAGCCGAAGGAGCCGGTGCGTTAGCCATGGCGGACGGGGGCGCGTCTGGCGGGGCTGGGCGCGGAAGGCAAGATAAAGGTACCGCCTCCAGGAGGCGGTTAAATCTTTGTCTGCACATCGTTTTTCCGGGAGGCTGCCGCCGGTGCCAAGAGGGTTTGACGTGTAAGTGTCTGATTTTGCTTGATATGTCTGGGAGGCTCGCATTAAGGATGACGAGTTCAGGCCGAAGCTCGGCAAAATCGGGTCGCGCGGCTCGAAGGCCGGCAAACGCTATGCCGGCCAGGTTCGTGCGGCGATCAACCGGGCTGGCGGCCGGCCGCAACGCGGTGGTCGCTTCACAGGAAGCCGGACAGGGCGCGGCGGGGCGGCCGCCGCACTGCTGAAATCGCGCGACCGGTATGCCGCCTTCCGCCAGCGCCGGGTGATCGTCAAGGCGCGGGTCGTCAAGCTCGCCGGCAAGGGCGCGGACGGGGCGCGTGCCCATCTACGCTATCTTCAGCGCGACGGGGTCACCCGCGAAGGTGAACCTGGCGAGCTCTACGGCGCCGACAGCGGCCGCGTCGACGGCAAGGCGTTCATCGATCGCGCGGACGGCGACCGCCATCAGTTCCGCTTCATCGTCGCTGCCGAAGACGGCATCGAGTACGACGACCTCAAGGCGCTGACGCGGCGGCTCATGGCGCAGATGCAGGAAGACCTCGGCACGAAGCTCGACTGGGTCGCGGTCGATCATTTCAACACCGGCCACCCGCACAGCCACATCATCGTCCGTGGCAGGGACGACCGTGGCGAGAACCTGGTCATCGCGCGCGAATATATCTCATCTGGCATCCGCGAGCGGGCGGCCGAGCTGGTCAGCCTCGATCTCGGTCCGCGAACCGACCGCGAGATTGAGCTTCGCCTGCGCCGGGAAATGGAGCAGGAACGCTTCACCAGCATCGACC
>NZ_RZSJ01000486.1:0-4855 GCF_003998025.1 Mesorhizobium sp. M8A.F.Ca.ET.021.01.1.1 | reverse complement strand
GGATCAGGAACGTCTGGTCGGTGATCGACAAGGCGGCGATCGAGGCACAGCTTTGATGTCATGCGCCACCTGGCCTCCTTGCGGCCGGTGGTAAACTTGCCTACTTTGCCCAGGTAGGAGAACCCGCCGATGGCGAATGTCGAGAAAGTGAGCGTTGCCCTCACGCCCGAAATGGCAACCATGATGCGCGAGGTCGTTGCGGCGGGCGAATACGCTTCGGCGAGCGAAGTCATGCGCGAGGCCTTGCGCGAGTGGAAGTTTCGTCGGATGCAACGCGACCAAGCCATCGACGAGCTAGGCCGGCTTTGGGACGAAGGCATGGCAAGCGGCGATCCGGTCGACGGCCGCGATGCCTTCGCCCGGATCAAAGGCAAGCTTGATGCGAGGATTGCCGAGCGCACATCGCGATGACGCTACGCCTTCGACCGGAGGCCGAAGCTGATATCGAAGCCATCGCGCTTTATATAGCCGAGGACAGTCCTGCGGCGGCGTTGCGTTGGTATGACGAAATCCATGCCCATTGCGAACGCATCGCCGACATGCCGGGCATGGGCATTGCCCGGCCGGAAGTGCGACCGGGCTTGCGCACGTTCCCTGCGGGAAACTACTTGATCCTCTATCGCCAAACGGACGACGGTGCGGAGATCGTGCGTGTCATTCATGGCGCACGGCGGTGGCAGGACTTGTTGTAGCCCGACGGATTGCGTTCTCGCAGCTCGGTGCGATGCATCGCCAAGCCATAAGCAATGCGCCCACGCGTCCTTGAGACCGTTTGGACGGCCAATCGTTCGTAAAAATAGATCATTCCAACCAAAATAATTCGTTGGAAAGATCGATTATGAAATGGCATTTCCCCGGGATACCCGCCTGGAGAATTGCATTGTCTTCCCTGACCCGCATCGCGAACGATATTCCGAAAAGCAGGATTTCCGCCGATCTGGCGCGGGGCCGCAAGCGCCTCGATTCCCTGTGGAACGGCATCATCCCCGGGATCGTGCTGGTGTCGATGATCACGGCCGTCGCCTTCTCCGCCCGCAATGTCTCCGGCTTCGCCTTGTTCAGCCCGATGATCCTGGCCGTCGTGGCCGGCATGGTCTATTCCAATGTGCTCGGCACGCCGGCGCACGCCAGGGCCGGCATCGCCTTCTCGCAAAAGCGCCTGCTGCGCTTCGCCATCGTGCTGCTCGGCTTCCAGTTGACGCTCGGCCAGGTGGTTTCGATAGGCGCCAGCGGCGTCGGCATCGTGGCGGCGACCCTTGGCGCCACCTTCCTCTTCACCATCACGCTCGGCCGGCTGATCGGCGTCGATGCCAAGCTGGCGCAGCTGATCGCCGCCGGCACTTCGATCTGCGGCGCCTCGGCGATCGTGGCCACCAACATCGTCACCGACGCGCGCGATGAGGACGTCACCTATGCCGTCGCCTCGATCACCTTGTTCGGCACAGTCGCCATGCTCGGCTTCCCGCTGCTGGCGCCGCTGCTTGGCCTCGACCAGCACGCTTTTGGCCTGTGGGCGGGCGCCTCGATCCATGAGGTGGCGCAGGTCATCGGCGCCGGTTTCCAGAACGGCACCCAATCCGGCGAGATCGCCACCGTGGCCAAGCTGACGCGCGTCGCCATGCTGGCGCCGATGGTCATCGCGCTCGGCCTGATGGCACGCCGCAAGAGCGGCGACCCCTCGGCGGCGCGCCCGCCCATGCCGTGGTTCGTCGCCGCCTTCGTCGCCGTCGTGGCGCTGAACAGCCTTGTGGCGGTACCGGCCGAAGTGAAGCAGGCGATAGTGCTTGCCACCACCATCATGCTGACCATGGGGCTCGCCGCCATGGGCCTGCAGGCCGACATTTCGCAGCTTCGCTCGCGCGGCCTGCGCCCGCTGGCGCTCGCCTTCTGCGCCTTCCTGTTCATCGGCGGCTTCAGCCTGATGCTGGTGAAGCTGGCCTGATCCGCCTGTCCCTGCGCGTGAAGGCATAGGGGCACACGGCATCTGTCAAAACAAGGGCTTAGAGCAATTCCAGGAAAAGTGCGTAGCGGTTTTCCCGGGAGAAGCGCCTAGCGCTTCCCCTGGGTCAGAGATTCTATCAAACTCTGAACCGCTCCAGGAGGCCTTGTCTGAATCTGATTGTGAGCCGGATTCAATCCTCGAACGAACTCGCCGCGACATAGATTGCCGCCAGCGCCTCGATGCCGGCCTGGTCGGCACTGTCGAAACGGCCGGGCGTCGGGCTGTCGAGATCGAGCACGCCGAAGACACCCTCCTCGTCTTCCAGCAGCACCACCAGTTCGGAGCGCGAGTCGGCGTCGCAGGCGATGTGGCCGGGGAAATCATGCACGTCCTTGATCAGCATCGAAGTGCCGAGCTCGACCGCCGTTCCGCACACGCCCTTGCCGACAGTGAGGCGCACGCAGGCCGGCTTGCCCTGGAAGGGGCCGAGCACCAGTTCCTCGTCCGATGCCAGGAAGTAGAAGCCGGCCCAGTTGAGGTCGGGCACCATCTGGAAGATCAGCGCCGAGGTGTTGGCGGCGTTGGCGATGGAATCGCCCTCGCCCTCCAGCAATGCCTTCAATTGCTTGGCGAGGTCGCGGTAGAATTCGGCCTTGTTGGAGGCGTCGATGGCCTTGGCGGCAAACATGGCTTGTCTCCGTATACAGAATCGCGGTTCCGTTTTCCGCAAACGCCCCCAATCGACCACCGGACCATCCTAGGCAATTTCAGGAAGGTGCGAAACGGATTTCCGTTCGAAATAGCGTCCGTTGGCACCTCGGCCCAACCTACATTTCCCGGAGGCAAGGATAATCTTGGCCGCGGGAAAATATTCAAAAGTATTATTTCAGCGCTCGCTTTCTCGGCGCCGGCAAAGCGCCAAATAATTCGAAAGATTGAATTTTTCCTGCCGAGCGCCTATTTATCGGACAAGTTCGTTTTCACGATTTCAGCATGAAGGAGATTTGTTCGATGGCCGATGGCAATCAGACTCTGATGGAAAAAGCCCAAGCCCGCTTTGTCGACAAGCAGAAGAAGACGGCGGAGCACAACAAGGCGACCGCTGAATACATGTCCGAGGCGCGTGCCAGGGAGATCAAGACGAAACGGCTGAGGGAGTTGCGGCTGGCCAAGGAAGAAGCCGACCGCGTGGCCGAAGCTCTGAACCCGACGCCGAAGGCGAAACGGGTGGCCAAGAAGGCCGCCGCAACGGGGGTCAAGACATGAGCCTGACCTTCCCCAACCGCAGCCGCAGCTATGACGTGGCCGGTCAACGCATCCGCTTCGTCGGCCATGACGGCATGCTGCAGATTTCCTTCTCCGTGGCCGCCGATGCCATGACCAGGATGCAGCCCGACACCACCGCCGACGAGGCCGGCTATCTTGCCGCCTTCGACAGGTCGAGTTCCACGATCCACGACGTCGCCGCCAAGGCCTACAGCCGCACCCACAAGAGCTTGTATGTGCTGACATCGGATGATTTCCGCTGAGAAGCTGCCGAAGCGGTCTTGAGTCCATGAATGCGCACGGCGACCTGTGAACCCGGCACCGATTGGCCGCGCCCCCGCGAAATCCGATCGCGCCAGCGACTGCAATTTTTCTCTTGAACAGGTCTTTGATGTGCCCTAGCTTGAGTTGAGAAAAGGTTTTTCCAAACAGTCCCGATCAGGCTCGGCCATTGGCCGGGCCTTATTCCGGCCGATAAGGGAAAACCTTTTCCCAGCTAAGGATTCTTGCCGCGATGGCATCGGACGATCAGCCAATTCCGGTCTTTCCCAAGCCCGTCACCTTGCGTGACGTGGCCGCCCGGGCCGGCGTCAGCGTCGCCACCGCGTCGAAGGCGCTCAACGGCCAGGGGCGCATGACGGCCGAGACCCGCGAGCGCATCCGCGAGACGGCGCGCAGCCTGGGATTTCGTCCCAACAGCCTGGCGCAGAGCCTGCTGAGGCGGCGCTCCTTCACCGTCGGCCTGCTTACCAACGATACCTATGGCCGTTTCTCGCTGCCGCTGATGTCGGGCATATCGGACGCCCTGGTCGATGCCGGCGTTTCGGTGTTCCTGTGCAATGTCGAGGAGGATCCGCGCCTCGGCCAGCTCCATGTCGAGGCCATGCTCGACAAGCGCGTCGACGGCATCATCGCCACCGGCAAGCGCATCGACCGCCATTTGCCGGTCGACCTGTCCAACCTGCGCGTCCCGGTGATCTATGCCTTCACCCAGCCCGATCCCGACGCTGTCGCCTTCGTCTCCGACGATGGCGGCGGGGCGCGGCTGGCGATCGAGCATTTCCGCCGGCTCGGCCGCAAGCGCATCGCCCATGTCACCGGTCCGGCGAGCTTTGCCGTGG
This sequence comes from Mesorhizobium sp. M8A.F.Ca.ET.021.01.1.1, assembly GCF_003998025.1. Classification (NCBI taxonomy): domain Bacteria; kingdom Pseudomonadati; phylum Pseudomonadota; class Alphaproteobacteria; order Hyphomicrobiales; family Phyllobacteriaceae; genus Mesorhizobium; species Mesorhizobium sp. M8A.F.Ca.ET.021.01.1.1. The sequence continues at coordinate 526 of NZ_RZSJ01000486.1, read as the reverse complement.
TGCACGAACGGGCTCAGGCTTACCGCGCCGTCTTGACGGAAAACGGCCTGCCGGTGATCGAGCCGCTGCTCGGCGCCTGGTCTGAAGCCTGGGGACATGACGCCGTGGCAAAACTGTTCGATGGCAGCGGCGAAAAACCGGACGCTGTCTTCTGCGGCAACGACCAGATCGCGCGCGGCGTCATCGATGCTCTGCGCGAACGCGGCCTCGGCGTGCCCAATGATGTCGGCGTCATCGGCTTCGACAATTGGGAGATCGTGGCCGAGGCGCCCCGCCCGCCGCTGACCTCGGTCGACATGAACCTGGCCGCCCTCGGCCGCGAGGCCGGGCTGACCCTGCTTTCCCTGGTCGGCGGCAAATCCGCCGCGCCAGGCATCAGAAAACTGCCGTGCCGGCTGGTGGTGCGTCAGTCCTGCGGCCGTCCGGCGGACGGCTGAACAAAGCGCCACGCGATCGGCGCCAAGCCGCGGACAGCGGCCAGGGCCAGTTTGGCAATCAGGTTCCTCATGTTCTCCTCCTCCAGGGT
>NZ_RZSJ01000485.1:0-4869 GCF_003998025.1 Mesorhizobium sp. M8A.F.Ca.ET.021.01.1.1 | reverse complement strand
GTCATGGTGAAATCACGGATCGCGGTCAGCGACTTGCCGGTGGGTGACAGGAAGCGGCGGCTGACATTGATCAGCTCAATTGCCGGTGCGCTTTTCTCTTGTGCCATGCTGGGCTAACTCCTCGAACGAAGAACCGCCGTCGGCCAGGGCCTCCGGACGTGAAAACCAGACGATTGCCGGCACGAGGCGGTGCATCGCGCCGGCAGACGGGTTTACTTCGCGTTCTTGACGAATTCCGTCGTGTAGGTCTTCGACAGGTCGATCTGCTTGCCTTGCAGGTCCTTCTTGAAGGCCGACAGCACAGTCAGCACCGTCTCGGGGCCGCCCTCGGGCATTACGCCGTCGGCGGTGAACATCGCCTTGCCGGCATCGAGGGCCTTCACATAGCCCTCCTTGTCGCCGACATAGTAGTCCTTCGGCATCTTGTCGGCGATTTCGGCGCCGCTATGGGTATTGATGAATTTCTGCGTCTTGACGAAAGCATTGGCCAGCTTCTGCACCACATCCTTGTGGGCCTCGACCCAGTCTGTCTGCATGTAGAGTGACGCGGCCGGGTATGTGCCGCCGAGCGCGGCTTTTGTGCCTTCCATCGTACGCATGTCGATAAGGACTTTGGCCTCACCCGTCTTGAGTAGCCGGGTGATGGTCGGCTCGGTCGTCATACCCGCCTGGATCTTGTCCTGTTGCATCGCGGCGATGAATGTATCGCCGGCACCGACGGGGATTGAGGTGAATTCACCCAGCTTCAAGCCGTTCTTCACGGCGAGGTATTCCGTCAGGAAGTTTGTCGAGGAGCCGAGGCCGGTGACACCAAGGTTCATGCCCTTGAAATCGGCCGGCGACTTGATTTCGGGATGCTTCGTCGAAACCAGTTCGACCTCGCCGGGCGCCTGGCTGAACTGGACAATGGACTCGACGAATTTGCCTTTGGCCTGGAGGTCGATGCTATGGTCATAGAAGCCGACAACGCCTTGCACGGCGCCGGCCAGCATCTCGTTTTCGGCATCGACGCCGGCCGGTTCGTTCAGCAACTCGACGTCAAGACCCTCGTCCTTGAAGTAGCCCAGGGCTTCGGTGAGCTTGGCGGGCAGATAGATCTGCTTTTCGTAGCCACCCACCATGATGGAAATCTTTTCGTCGGCCGCCGATGCCGCCGTGGCACCCGTGGCGGTGATGGCAAGCGTCAAGGCAACGGTGCGCAACGCACACTTCGAGATGAAACCGGTCACAAAACTTCCTCCATTTGGGCGACGCGCTGTGAAGCCGCGCCGCATTCCTCCCTCGCCGACCGTCGCGGGCCGGACATGCGGTGACACCGCAAAACCGTCATGACATGCCCAAGCTTTCAGCTGGCTTTCAGTCGCGGGGCAAAAAAATCGTTCGCAGCGTCACGCCCGAGCGCTCTGCCCCAGGACGTCGCGCATGTCGTATTCGCCGGGAGTGCGGCCCGCCACCCAGAGAGCGGCGGCGATGGCGCCACGCGCGAACATGACGCGGTCGCCGGCCACATGCGACACGGTGACGGTCTCGCCCTCGGCGCAGAAGGAGACGCTGTGCTCGCCGACGATGCTGCCGCCGCGCGCCACCGCGAAGCCGATCTCGCCCACCGGCCGCGCGCCGGTGGCGCCATCGCGGACGCGCCTTGCCACCATGTCCAGTTCGACGCCGCGCCCGCCGGCAACGGCTTGCCCCAGCATCAGCGCCGTGCCCGAGGGCGCATCGATCTTGTGGCGATGATGCGCCTCGAAAATCTCGGCATCCCAGTCTTGCGGAGCGAGTGCCCTCGCCGCCTGCTCGACCAATCCGACCAGCATGTTCAGGCCGAGCGAAAAGCTGCCGGAGCGGACTATCGCGATGTTTTTGGCGGCATCGGCAATAATGGCCGCTTCGGCCGCATCGAAACCGGTCGAGCCAATCACCAAGGCTGGCCCGCCGCGTTGCGCACAGAAACTGGCCAGATCGGCGGAGGCAGCCGGCGTGGTGAAGTCGATGACCACATCGGCCATGGCAAGCGCTTCCTCGCGGCTCACCAGCCCATCACCGACACTGCCTGGGCGGTGAAAGCGGGCGGCAAGCGCCAGACGCGCATCGGCCCGCACCGCATCCGCCATCTGGCGTCCCATGCGGCCGAGAGCGCCCGATATGGCGATCCTGATCGGCGGCTGCGACATCGGCTCCTGCTATTTCCACATGCCGCGCATGCGCGCGCCGATGTCGACGCGCACCTCCGGCCGGGGTGCCCTGCCCTGCGCCGCTTGCGCGGCCGGCCACGAAAGCTGCTGGAACGCGGCAAGGATGGAGGCCGGGATGAAACGGGTGCGCGAGGCATAGAGATGACGGTCGCCACGCGCCGCCTGCCCGTGCGGAAAGAAGCGCTGCGGCATGATCAGGTTGAGGCTGTCCTTGGCTCGTGTCATCGCCACGTAGAGCAGCCGGCGCTCTTCCTCGATGTCCTCCTTGGTGCCGACGCCGAGATCGGCCGGAATGCAGCCATCGACCGTGTTCAGCACGAAGACGTTCTTCCACTCCTGGCCCTTGGCCGAGTGGATGGTGGACAGGATCAGATAGTCCTCGTCGCGATGCGGTGGCCCGGCCTGGTCGCTGGTCGCGTCCGGCGGATCGAGGGTCAGCTCGGTCAGGAAGCGTTCGCGCGAAGCATAGCCCGACCCGATTTGCTCCAGTTGCAGCAGATCCGCCCGGCGCGTGGTCGCATCCTCGTGGATGCGCTCCAGATGCGGTTCGTACCAAAGCCTGATCTGTTCGAGATCGGCTGGCCATTTGGCGCCGGCACGCAAGCCGGAATAGAGCGAGACGAATCCCGGCCAGTCGTCGGCGGCGCGCTGCGGTGGACGCCAGCCGGCCAGGCCCATCGCCTCGTCCAGCGCCGACGTCATGGCCTCGACGATCTGCGCGGCGGCGGAAGGACCGATGCCTGGCAAGAGCTGCAGCACGCGAAAGCCGGCGACACGGTCGCGTGGGTTTTCGGCAAAGCGCAGCACCGCCAGCACGTCCTTGACGTGGGCGGCATCGAGGAATTTCAGGCCACCGAACTTGACGAAAGGAATGTTGCGCCGCGTCAGTTCGATCTCCAGCGGTCCGCTGTGGTGCGAGGCGCGAAACAGCACCGCCTGTGACTTCAGCGCGGTGCCGGCCTCACGCTCCGCCAGGATGGTGTCGCAGACGAAGTTCGCCTGCTCGACCTCGTCACGCACGGTCACAAGTCTTGGCTTGTCGGTGGATTTGCGTTCCGACCACAGGTTCTTGGTGAAGCGCTCGGAAGCTTCGCCGATGACCGCATTGGCGGCGGCCAGAATGGTCTCGGTCGAGCGGTAATTGCGCTCCAGCATCACCACGTCGGCGGTCTGCGCGAACTGCCGGGGAAAGTCGAGGATGTTGCGCACCTCGGCGGCGCGGAACGAATAGATCGACTGCGCGTCGTCGCCAACGACCGTCAGCCCGGCGCCGTCGGGTTTCAACGCAAGCAGGATCGACGCCTGCAGCCGATTGGTGTCCTGGTATTCGTCGACCAGCACATGATCGAAACGCCCGCCCAGATGCGTGGCGATCTCAGGCTCGGCCGTCATCTGCGCCCAGTAGAGCAGCAGATCGTCGTAATCGAGCACGTTCTGCGCCTGCTTGGCCTCGACGTAACTGGCAAACAGCTGCTTGAGCTGCTCTGCCCAGCCGGCGCACCAGGGGAAGGCAGACCCCAGCACCTCACCGAGCGGGGCCTGCGCGTTGACGGCGCGCGAATAGATGGCAAGGCAGGTGCCTTTGGTTGGAAAGCGCGCTTCCGTCCTGGAGAAACCGAGTTCGTGGCGCACGAGATTCATCAGATCGGCGGAATCCTCGCGATCATGGATTGTGAAGGCCGGATCGAGGCCGATCTCCAATGCATAATCGCGCAACAGCCGCGCACCGATGCCATGAAAAGTGCCCGCCCAGGTGAGCGCATCCGTGATCACCGCGGCGTCGCGACCGAGCACTTCGCCGGCGATGCGCTCGACGCGTCTCGCCATTTCGGATGCGGCGCGCCGCGAAAACGTCATCAGCAGGATGCGGCGCGGGTCGGCCCCCTTGACGATCAGATGGGCGACGCGGTGCGCCAGCGTATTGGTCTTGCCGGAGCCAGCCCCGGCAATGACCAGCAGCGGGCCTGCAATCTTGCCGTCGCCATGTTCGACGGCCTGGCGCTGGGCATCATTCAGCCGGGCGAGATAGGCCGGCTGGACGGTCGAGTCGAAAAAGGTCGAATCATGGGCGGCGAGGTTCATCGCCCATCAAGCATCGTTTCCGCTTTGTTCGCAACAGAGAAGCGGCTCCGCCAATTCGGCGAGCAATACGATCAGCGTTTCGGGTCAACGCCCATCGCCGCCGATTGCCGGCGCAGCGCTTCGCGGTCGTTTGCAGGCGCCGGCAGCAGGAGCGGATCGACAGTGTCGGGGACCTCGTCGATCATCTTGCGGGCGAGACGGTAAGTGACAAAGGCCAGCGTGCCGACCAGAAGCAAACGGATCATGTGGGCGGTCCTCCTTCTCTGGATCAACTGGAGGCCGGGCCTTTTGTTCCCTCGGCGCAATCGCCGCAACCAAACCGGCGCCGCCTCGTTCTGACTTGGAGGAGGTAGCGATGAAAAAGCTAGGACTGATCCTCGCGCTCGTCGCCTTGGCGCTCACGGCCTGTGACAACAAACTGCCGCCGACAAAGGCGACTGGAGGGGACCAAGGTCTCGCAATTCCTGCCGCGAACAATGGCATTGCCAGGCAGTGAATGGTGGCCCGCACCCGACAATTGCGGGGTCGTCATCAACGCATTGCCGCGATGCATTCCTCGAGGCGGTCGAGGCGGAACTTGGCATTGCGCAGTTCG